>DUCL01000018.1:5997-8195 GCA_012959845.1 Candidatus Poseidoniales archaeon | reverse complement strand
ACAGACGATGAACGTGCAGAAAGGGTTTGCAAAGACTGTGGAGCGGTAACGGACTATCAAGAGTTCAGCGCTAACGATGAATATAATCGCATGTATGGGGAAGAAGCAAGTGCTACTATGGTTAGAACCCTTGGTGTAACCGATAAGAATACAGCATTAGGTAGCGGAACCTCCACAAATGATGATATCAGAAAGTTACCTCCTGCAGCAAGAAAGGAGGCTTACATCCGCAGAAAAATAGAGCGTGGAACTGTTTACAAGCGTCACCCATTCTTTGGCAAGGTCGTAAGAGTAGTAGAAGGGCTTTATGGCTACAATACTGCTGCTGGCATCGAACATTTGGCTCGTATGGCATGCACACCCTTGACTGCTGAGCAAAAAAAAGTGCGTGAAGGTTTAAAATCGTGTGATCGAAAGATGTTAGCCATGAGCAAACAGCAGATTTGCAGACAAAAGAATGATTTGAGAGGCAGTGATGAGGAAAGCAATGCCAGGCTTATCGCTATTGCACTAGCGGAACTTGGTGGAGATTTACAAATCACTCCTAAAATTGACCGTCGTTTTTACCTACAAAGATTTGGATTAACGAATAAGCAGATATCATCTGCTAAAGCAATTATCTTGAGACATTACAAGGCTCGTTTGAAGCTCCAACGATTGAAGGTAGCCTGTTTCCTTGATACGCCAAAGCCTCGCAGAATCCATCCAAGTGAATTACGTTGTGATGATGCGGATCAAGTCATTAGCCATCTCGATGATAGCCTATCTGCCAAATTAAGTGAGGCAAACTTGGATATGGTTCACAGAAATGCTGCATACAGATTGGACCTGCTATGTGAGCCTGGCGATGATATAGTATCACCATTAACTGTCAACACTAATATTCGCATGGTTGTTGCGTGTGTATTTTATGCTACATTACAATCACTTAGCCTCGCAGAGGGATTATTGAATCGTGTTGCTTCAACCTGCCGTCTTACTGGCAGTGGTGTTTCATCAAGACTCCAGCAATTCCGTAATGAAGATGGTCCTGGTAAGTTAATCTTCGATGGCGCCTTTGATGATTTTATCAAATCGTGAAGATTCAAAAATACAATAGTGCTCAAAATGGCTAATTTCGGGGGTTGGATGATTTCATGTTTCCTTACTTTATATAGAGTCGAAGAAAAGATATAATTGTGAATATGAATCGTTCTTGTTTTGCTATTATACGACATATTGACCGAAACCTTTATCCGTCAGCACTGGTAGGGATGTATGTTCGCCGCCCACTACACCAAACAGTGGCCTTATTTTTCGTAGGCCCTAATTCCCGCTCGGCAACAAAAGGATTGTGTGACTCCTTATCAAGATTGCACCATGAAATGGAGGAAGAAAGACATGAATAATGAAGAAGAAGAGAGAAAAGAAGAGAAGAAAGAGGTATGTGAAGATTGTGGGTCAACTGAATTTGACATCAACTATACTCGTGCAGATAAGGAATGTAAGGAATGTGGATTGATAATCGATTACCAAGAGTTCGGTGCTAACGATGATAACCGCCATTTTGGTGAAGAAGCCACTGCTACTAAAGTTAGAACACTCGGTGTAACTGATAAGGGTACTGCATTAGGTAGCAGACCATTATCAAAGATTGAAATCAGTAAGTTGTCTTCTGGGGCAAGAAGAATGTATTACCGCCTCAGACTGATGGAACGTGGCACTGTGCGCAACCGCCACCCATTCTTTGGCAAGGTCATGAGAGAAGTAGAAGAGCTTTATGGCCGCAATACTGCTGTTGGCATCGAGCATTTAGCTCGTATGGCATGCACCCCATTAACTCCTGAGCAAGAAAAAGTGCGTGAGGGCCTGAAGAGTTGTGACTCCAAAAGATTGGCCATGCCAAAGCAATCCATATGCCGTCAAAAGGATGATTTGAAGGGTAGTGATGAAGAAAGCAATGCCAGAATCATTGCTATTGCACTAGCAGAACTAGGAGGAGAGTTGCAAATCACCTCAAAGATTGACCGTCGCTTCTACCTGCAGAGATTTGGAATATCAGACAAGCAGATATCATCTGCAAAAAAAATTATCTTGAAGCATTACAGAGCTCGTATCGGGTTAAAGTGGGCCGAAGGACCTCGTAGAATCAATCCAAGTGAATTGCGTTGTGATGATGTCGATGAAGTAATTGGCCATCTCGATGATAGCCTATCTAC
>DUCL01000018.1:4838-5940 GCA_012959845.1 Candidatus Poseidoniales archaeon | reverse complement strand
GACCTTCTATGTGAGCCTGGCGATGATAAAGTATCACCATTAACTGTCAACACTAACATTCGCATGGTTATTGGATGTGTGTATTATGCCACCTTACTATCACTTGGTCTCGCAGATGGATTATTGAATCGTGTCGCATCAACCTGCCGTCTTACCGGTAGTGGTGTTTCATCGCGGCTCCAGCAATTCCGCAATGAATCAACCACTGGTAAGTTATTCGTCGATGGTGCCTTTGATGATTTCATTAAAGTGTGAAGCATAATATTGACCGCTATCAAAACAATTGATATTGAAGCACTAGATGGCTTTAGGTAATGCGCATCGTATCTTGCCTTGTTTCGCTAATGCTGCTTTCGGTTATTATCCCGATTAATGCTGATGCTTCACCGGCTGAAGCATTGGAAGTTGGAGTCGTGTTCGGTGGCCAGTGGGCTGAAGCAAACAATAGCACAGTACAGGCTAGTCAACTATCAGAACTACCTGCAATCATTGAAGATTATACAGCAACATGGTGTACAAATTGTGTTACAGTTGAACATGCTCTTGATGATGTTGCCCAACAGATCCCACTTCAGCAATACAATTTCCATCGCTCAATCGGTGAAACTCAAGACCCCTTTGGCACAGATATATTGGACCAAAGATGGGAGGCACGATACGGGCAAAGAGTACCACCTACGGTTATTTTTAATGGTAGCCAAAAGCAAGTAGGAAGTGTGTCCAATGGAGATTCATTACAAGATGATTATACTGCATTAGCACAACTTGACCTATCGCTTGGCCAAGGTAGTTCCAGTTTTAGTTGGACTGCTACCGGGCAAGGTAGTGGCTCGGTTACATGGAATCTTTCAATTGATGACTCCCCATTTGGCGAAGGTGTAATCTCTGTAAATTTATGGGTTGTTGAGGCTTCTGCTCATTTCGAAGAAGGCACTAATGGATTAGAGGATTATCCACACATCGTGCGTGAAATCCAATCATTAGGAAATTCAACTAGCGGAACTGCACAGATAACTTTGCCTGAAGCATTTGATGGGGATGATCTTTCGGTCCATTTGATGTACCAGGTAATCAATCCAATAGTTGAGGATAATACTGATAC
>DUCL01000018.1:0-4774 GCA_012959845.1 Candidatus Poseidoniales archaeon | reverse complement strand
CGCAATAATAATCGCAGCTGTGCGTTCAAGAGATTATTGACCCTCAAGAATAATATCTAGATTAACTTGAATCGCTTCTTCATCACGTAAGTCCTCTTCCAATTCCCACGCGAATTCAGTTACCTCTTGTGGGGCTTCTTGTGCTTCTTGATAATGCCACCACCAAGGGGGGGCTCCTCTGGCACCGAATCTTTGCTGTAACCCTTCAATAATTCGAGTCATTGAACGACGGTTGTTTGGCCGAGGGTGGTCTCTGCGAACCAATACCATCTGGCCATTGTAAACTCCATCTTCGACATAACCTAATAATTCAGCAAGTCGTACAATTGCTCGGCTCTCTACTCTATTTCTCATCGTCACTCGCAAGTTACAATGTTCAAAGGACAACTCTTGCATGTTTTGTTCTCCGACCCTAATCGTTGCGCCGAGTGGTTGGAGTTGCATTGCTTGCCAAACGCGTGGCATTAATTCGCACCAACGCCTCTCCCCATTTCTAATGTCGCCGATGTTTCCGACATTCCCTGGCTGGCCTAGATTTCGCAAGTACATCCAATTGTTACCATAGGGCGGATTTGCAACATATTCAAGTTCGTGTTCCACTCCTTCATCGGGTAGCATTACTGAAATATCTTGTCGCCAATCCGCCACAAATGTTTCAATCGGTGGTTTGTTGCCCTGATTTACTTCTTTCAGTGTTGCATTGATGTGTTTTCGATTCCATCCACCTCGTATCGCCCCTCTCCGCCATCTATTTCCTATACCTGGAATTCGCTCATATTGGTGGACGAAATCATCAACATCAATTTGTAAATTATTATTTCTGTCAAGCAAGTGTTGTAAGGCCATTCTTCCTTGATGGATATGAGGTCCATCTTCGTGGTCATACCACATAATGGGGTGTCGCGGATCGTTTATGCTGCCGCGCAATTGCTCAAGTGCTGCTGTATCTATGAATGGCTTTTCTTCTGCTGTTATTTTCTTGCTAAAACCAAATGGCGGATTTGCGGTAATTTCGGACTTAATACTGTCAACTCTAGCGGCTAATTTCACATCATCGAGTAATGAAAGTAATACTGAAGCAATAGTATCGCCCAATGGCACTTCAGCGTGGAATGTTCCATGATGAATGCACAACGGATTTGCACGATGTGGGTCTAATTGCTTGACCGCCGCGATGATGAATGGGGCCCCGTGAGCCCCTTTTCCAACGCGCACTTCATAGAAATGTCCCAAGCGACCAATGACTAATATTCGATTTGATTGGACAAAGATGTTGTTTGGGTTCGCCGCAATTATCTGGTATAGAAAATCAATTGAACGGCTTAATGGGGCTGCTATTTCTACTGAGTCATCGTGACTAGTAGTCCAATTACTTTGAATTGCCAATAAGTTTAGACCGATTTGTGATTCGAGTGGAGATAATACTGAAGATATCAAATAAGCCCAGATAATTGGGTCCTCAGGTATCGGTGTTAGACGGGAATTGCCTGCTTTTGTCCGCACTCTAAATTGCCATTTATTCCTTGTGAGTTTTAACGGCCAATCTTTAAGCGCTAGGGGACGAGGGGTTGGCCGATGGTTGAGCCATCTTGAAACCCATGGCGCAGTTATCAAATCAAGGCAGCCTTTTGGATGGTTGGCAAATCCTTCAATCACTTGACTGCTGAAAGTTGCTGGGGATGCCACATGTATACGCAGACGTACATCTCTTGCCCAAGCACTCAAGGGGTGGTTACCATTTGAATCCTCAACACTTAGGCGGTCTTCGGCCTCAATTTGTAACCAGTTTAACATCGCCAATAGGGGCCGCTTTTTACAGTCATTTCGCTTAGTACGTCCTTCTCTTCTTTGCTGCCTTTGCATCATTCTAAACCTTCTCCAATCATTGTGTACGCGCCCGTAATGCTCTTGTTCTCGCGCATTATTTGCATCATGTACCAATGAGCCCATCGCAGACACTAACTTGGAAATATTCCACCCCATTCTTTTCTTTTTGTCCGATATCAAAGTCAATAATGAAATTACAGGAACGGGTGCTGGAAGTTTTCTTCCATCGAGAATTGCTGTATCCTGTAAGAAAGAAAGTAACTTTCCATCCTGTAATGCGATGCCAATTTGTAAGATTCTCCTTTCCTCGTGTTGTAACCGATGACCTTCTTTCATCAAGTGAATGATTCCTTGTAAGCGTTCAACTGAACATGGTAGCGAATGAATTGGATCCTCATTATCCCTTAACCTGGCCCATGAAACATCTGGAGTCCTATCTACATTATTTCTTAGGTTTGCCCACCGTTGACGAGAAGTACCGACTCTCCCCCCAATCAATTCAATTCCTTCTTCGTGTTCTCTCATCGACAAAACTACATTCCAATTCGCACCCAATGAGTTGCCAACAATCGACTGACATAAGGAACATAGTGTATCAGATTCAATTTCTTTACTACAAGCGCTACAAATTCGCTCATCATCAGAATCCATGCCAACATAAGTGGGCTAGTGTATTTGAAGTAACTAAACAAAACATTACTAATAATATTAATCAAATTCTAACTTAATGTGGAAAATGCTTTGATTATCCTCTGTTCATCTTCATCATTAATATGTAAATGGCAAACGATTCTAACTTTATTTAGGCTTAAGTCGAATAGGTCTATTCCTTGTTTCTCTAAACCCTCCACTACCTTTGATGCTAGAGCATTACACTCAACATAAACCATATTGGTTTGAACTGTATCTAAATCTACTGAGAAGTTATCCATTAGGTTAATGGCTGCGGCAATACGTTTTGCTCTAGCATGGTCCTCTTCCATCCTCTGAATGTTATTATCAAGTGCGAATAGACAAGCTTGCGCCAATATCCCTGCTTGTCTCCAACCGCCGCCAAACATCTTTCTCCAACGGTAAGCGCGTGCAATGAATTCAGAACTACCTACTAAAACAGAACCTACTGGAGCCCCCATACCTTTTGAGAAACAAATTGAAACCGAATCATAATCTCTAGTCATTCGTTTTGCATCTATTCCGGTATTGACGATTGCATTGAATATTCTAGCACCATCAATATGGGCTTTGCATCCATTTTTATGGGCAATGGCTGCGATTTCATCCAATGATTGTTGCGGATAACAAGTGCCCCCGCCTAAGTTAGAAGTATTCTCCACACAAACTAAAGCACCGTTTGGATAATGTCCTTGGCTACCTTCTGATTTTCGTATTGCTAATGCTACATCGCTAGGATTCATGATACCATTCATTCCTTCAACCAAAGCAATACTAACTCCACATAATGCAGCATATCCGCCACCTTCGTATTTGTAGATATGAGCAGTCTTATCACAAACGATTTCATCTCCAGGCACGGTATGTGCCCGTATTGCAACAGCATTGGACATTGTCCCAGAGGCGACGAAAAGTGCGGCTTCTTTTCCGAATAATTTAGCGACTCTATTTTGTAATTCAATGACCGTTAAATCGTCACCCAATACATCATCACCAACACTAGCACTCTCCATTACAGCCCGCATCTCTGCTGTTGGTTGGGTTACTGTGTCAGAACGAATGTCGACTCGGTCACTCGGATGGTCTCGCATGTACTCGCCTGTTCGGCAACACACATCAAACAGGTGGTTTTGCAAAATTGATTTAATAAAATAGCAACATTTGCCGTGTTGCATTTGAAATATTATGCAAGGATTGAAATATACTCGTGATAATTTAGTATTATGTGTGATTTATTCGCAATGAGTTGTAACGATGAAGATAGAGCGACGAGAAGTTTACCAATATTCTCAGAATACGCCGGTTCAAACCCTGATGGTTGGGGTGTTGGATGGTTTAAAGGAAATAAGGCAGAAGTGCGACGTGCGCCATGTAGAGCAGATTTGGATGAGAGATTCTATGATAGCATTGATGAGGCTCGTAGTCGCAATCTAATCGCTCACATTCGCTATGCTACACAGGGTGAGCCGAATGAGTGTAATTGCCATCCTTTCATTCGCCACTACAACGGTAGAGATTGGTTGATGGCTCACAATGGCTGGGTCACTGGCGCTGGAGGTCATCCGGGTGCTGAGGGAGATACAGATTCGGAAACTATTTTTCATGAAATAATGGACAAGGTCAGTGAATATCAAAATTCAGGAACCTTTAGAGGTAAATATCAAGCATTGAAAAAAGCGATAAAAAATGTATTTGATTCGTATCATGGCACTATTAAGTTGAATCTGTTAATTAGTGATGGGAATATGTTGTATGCTTTCAACCACTATAGTAACAAACCAATGTACATGCTTAGACGTTCAAAATCATATGGTGGAGCAATTCTAATTTCGACCAAGCAATTAACTGATTATGAGAATTGGGAAGTAATTCCTAAAGATAGGCTGCTCTGTATTAACAATGGTGAAATTGAAATATTGTCCAGCCCATTCGTCTTCTAATGTCAGAGAAGTTTGAGAGTTCCAGTGATTTTCTCAACTGAATCGTCTTGACAAGGTCCGATTGCCAATACTGTCAGAGAACCTGATGGAATTTGAGTATGTCCGGCATCATGTATCTTTGACGTTAGTAATCCTGCCTCCTTTGCTTGCTTTTCTAACGCGAGTAAATGGTCTGCGTCATCGCCTTTTAGGCAGACCTTCTTTTGTCCCGAAGATAACCACGCTTGAAGAGCGAGCGGATTCTTTTCTCCAGCCTTTAACATTGCTTGAACTGAAGCATGACCTGCTTGTGCAGCGATTTTTCCTTTACCCATTTTCAATCCATTGTTGATAAT
>DUCL01000017.1:6471-8218 GCA_012959845.1 Candidatus Poseidoniales archaeon | reverse complement strand
CACCGTTGGTCCAATCCTTGTCGTTTCGCTCATGCTGTTTGGTGGTATGTTTTATACCGGAATGAGTTTGAATCTTCTGACTGTTTTGATTGCTGCTATTTCAATAGGTGTAGGGGTAGATTTCAACATACACATAACACACAGGTTTCGTGAAGCGTTAGATGTTGGGCTCAATGTAGAGGACGCCATTGATACTGCTATGGCGACAACTGGAAAGGCATTAATGGCTGCGGGTTTGTCTTCGTTCCTAGGATTTTGTGTGTTGTTATTCGCCACACTAAACATGTTCCGTACATTCGGATTATTGGCTGCAATGATGACTGGTCTTTCTATATCTTCGGCATTTCTTGTACTACCCTTGTTACTCAAATGGTGGGCAAATAATTCAAAATACACCTCTACAGGTTCTACCAGTTAAGATTATCAGACTAGTGCCAGTACTGGGACTGCCTAGTTAATTAGACGCGCTTGTCATCGGTGTGACATGAAAGGAAAAGAATTGATAATTGGCGGACTAAAGGCTGCAGGAGTAATCTCCGTATGCAATTTAATGGTTCTGGGAGCCATGGTAGTCTTTGGATATGGAACTTATCCTGTTGATCCATTTGATTCAACCGGTTCTGAAATGTCAGCACTAAATTTTGTGATAAGAACGATTGTGATGGGCGGTATTCTGCCTGGTCTTCTAGGCTCAATTGTTTGGTTGAAGATTCATGACCGTTGGAAGGAAAAATCTTCAATGATTTTCACGGTTTTCGCAATGTTTGTTGCTACGATAATGACAATCCCAAATTCTAGCAGTCCAACAGGAGATGCCTTCATTCTGACAACAGTATTGCACTTTACCACAGCAATTCTTGGCAGTTTGTTTATTCCACACATCTCACTTACTGAGACAAGCAACTAATTATTCGTTTGTGAGAGCAGGACTTGAAGCAGATGACCCATCGAATCTGATGAACCACTAATGGTTGGGTGGTGAATAACAACCCATTCCAACCTCGCAAATCTGTTGGAAGGGTGTTCAGTGGGCTTGTCGGAACGCTAGCCTCGGTACTGGCCCATTGTAGGCCCATTGTATCGGTAATAGAAATGCAAAGGGTATTCGGATGAGTCCTTGCGAATTACCCTAGCAAAGTTGCTCCATGAAGAACTCTCTAGCCCGAACTAGAGAATCCGCACGAGCAGCGGAGTTGCCTTCCACATGAGCGCCTCTATTGCGCAAAATTCGGATAACCCAGCGGCGTTGCCAGCGTTCGTTCAAAGGTAATCGGATACCAAGGAATAATTTCCCAGACATGTATCCATTCTTGTCGATTCTAACAGTCCGTTTCTTCAAACGAACGGCCTTGGGAAGCAGTGTGAATTCTTTCTCGCTGTCGAAGGAGTGGTGCGCTCCTAGATAGACGTGCAAAATAGGATTTGGTAGTTGAGGCATTAGTCCTTCAACAAAATGAAGAGGAGTCCAATCATCAGCATCTCCGTGAAGAATCAAAATAGGCGAGTCTGACCAATTTTGGATATCAGGGCGGATATGAGCTGCTGGATAGAATGGCAGATGGGCGTCAAATGGAGCCCCTAGAATCTCGATAATTGGAGACCATGCTGAATACAGTGCTACAGTTCCGCCAAGGCTCCACCCTGCAATCCCAATCTTTCCAATTCGAGGGTCCTGTTCTAACACAGAACGAGTTCTGAAAGCGTCAACGAGCATCATTGAATGGGTTACTGAGAGTTGATCGTCAAC
>DUCL01000017.1:0-6389 GCA_012959845.1 Candidatus Poseidoniales archaeon | reverse complement strand
TGCCCAACCATTGCTTCCGTGAAGGGCAATTACACATCCGAATGGTCCTTCACCTTCTGGCAGAAACAGTTCAGACTCAACGATTACTTCTGGAGTTTTTTCCAAACCGGTCAGTATGTGATGAATCTCAAATGGAGAGTGAGATTGAACTTGCAATCGCTCGACCATGAGTGTTGGGATGACTTACATCATTTCAAATGTGGTTTTCACAATTAGAGTAAATCAATGCCTTCTGCCACCACTGGTTCGACGCAAGCAATCCATGAAATTAATCGGTTGTAATAATCAACTCAGCCAATTGTATCAGTAGTTTGACATTTTGAACCAAAATCTCTGATTTACGAATGAAACCACTCACACGAGTGGAGTTGATAGAATCATCAGAAACTACTACCTTCTTCAGGACATTATTTACCTCTAAGAGTTTAGATTGAATATTGGGTGTGAGAAGTTCCTTTACCTTATTGAGTGGCTTGGAAAACCTCACTTCATAATTCATGAATGTAGTATATCCTCCTTGCCCATTAGATTCTGTATACGCCCAAACCGAACAACTCAGTTGTTTTCCAATTACCCCACTCATTCTATATTTACCAAATATTCGCGTAACTGGAGTGAAATCGAGTCCCAGTTCTGTTGCGGCTTGTTTCCAAGCAGCATTTGTTTTCGTCCGACGTATCTTTGCAAGATAAAGGATGTAGAAAATACTCAATCCACTTAATACTACAACTCCAACAATTGTTGCATACCAAACCTCGTCTCCCATCTAATTCACTTGATTATTACCAACTCGTTCCAACCTATCACTGTTTGCATCAAAGAGGGGGGGTCTTCCGAAAGACGGGTTTCGGACCCCTGTATTGAACAAAGTCTAACAGCAACAGACACTTAGAATTGACATGGACCAAGAAAATCAAGGTATGTTTCACTTTTTCAAAATCCTATCTTTACCGCTCAAAGCCTTGTTTGTAGTGATTGACATTTTGGTTCTTATTGGTTTACTCTATTATTTTGCTTAATCCGTTTCAAAGAGTATTTTGGATAACTCTTTTGAATTATCGACTATTCGATACACGAATCCGAATTTAGTTGAATAAAGTGGAAAGAGCGTTGATTCATTTCAAAGTTCAACAACTCGTATGTGTCACCCGTAAAGTCACCTTCTGCGATTAATTGCCATGGGGCTGAGTTGTTGTCAACCATTCCCCAATGCTCCCATGTATAGGTGCAAGTGGCATCCAATCCATCCACCGTTAGATTAACAGTATCAGAAAAATCACTAAATGCATTGGTTTGGTTGGCATTTTCATCAACATAACGGGAAAGTAATATGTTTATTTTAGAACCGTTTTCTGATTTACCAGCCAAAATATTGAATTCATTGGAATCGATAGACTCGGAAGAAAAACCTCCTTCATTTTGTAATCGCACAGGTGTGTTGACGACCATTTCACTGTAAACACTCCATGTAATTCCAGGGGGTTTAATTTGCATGTTATCTTCCCAAAAGAAACTTCTTGCAGCGAAGAAATGTGCCATTCTTAGAGTATTAACTCCATAGGTTGAATTTCCTACGTTTCCCTCCCACAGATCATTGTAGATGGTTAATACGCTGGTCAAATAGGCTTGACTGGAAGGGCTTTGAGCATATATCGGAATATTTCTATTCCATTCAGTAATGTAAACCGGAGTGTTTTCAGAATATCCATATTGAGCCAAAAATGCTCCAAGTGAATTTGTTGGATGGGTGAAAAAATATGTGGTTTGGGATGGGTTAATTCTGTACAAGTGGACATAAACAGCATCGATTGGTTCGTTATTTTGTTGAGCCAATTCCAAAAACCGTCCTGAAAAACCTTCAGTTCCTTCTGAGATTGTAATCGCAGCGATAACGTCAATTTCATCACCGAACTCATCGGTAACTGCTGTGTTGACCGCATGATAGAGTTCAAAATATTCATCCGCAGTACCACTCCACCAATCGGATAAATACGGTTCATTCCAGACTTCGACTGCATCAAAACTATCAAAATAAAAGCCCTCATTCCAACCTTCTCGGTAATGCTTCAAGACCTGGACTGCTGCTTGAGCAAAGATTGTGATATTATCTGGTGGGCTTCTCCAATCCGCGCAATCTTCGTACGATGGGTATGCTTTAGGATAGCCGAGTCTCCAATACACACTCGTATGAGTTGTCGCCATCGTAGCTTGAACTCTTTGGTCAGTCTCTGAGAAATCATAATTTGAAAGATTAAGAGGGTCATATCCCTCATAAACCGGCACACCATTTTCATCAGCATGAACCCATATGCGATTCATATCTCCGGGACCTTCCCCATGTGTGCGTGATGATGGAATTTGCATTTGGTTGTATTCTTCGGTGTAATTTGAACCATACCAAATGGATTGACAATCCTCAATTTCCCAAGCCTTCCGAACCAGTGGACCATTATTGACACCATGAATTGGTGCAATCCTGCCGAATTCTTCCGCTAAATGAATCGTTGCAGTAAGATTTGCAGTATCGATGTTGACATATTCGCATGAATTATCATCACTATTCGCTTCAGGATTGAAATTGATTGCGCTATCATCCATGCATCCGAAGATTTCGCTAATCTCCCCCCCTCCATCCGCATCGCCATTGGCACCATTTCCGTTACCAAAACAACCAGGCAATATGATCATTATCGAGAAAAAGAACACACGAACTGCTCCTTCCATGAAACTTCGTTGGAAGGAGAACTAATGAATGCTTCCAAACTATAGATTCAATGCAGGGGGTTTCAAAGGGGCTCGTCCGAATTGATTAGATGGTGCTCTATTCCTTACTTTTATTGCTCAAAGAGTCGGTCATTTCTGTTTTGACTTTGTCTATCTTTTTTGCAAAGTGTGCCCAAGGCCCAAACGATGGGCCAACCAGTCCTCTTAAAGCAACAACAAGTCCAACTATTACTAATACACAAGGAGCTAATTTAGGACCATATACCTTGAATAAAATTTCGTAAGTAAAACCAGGATATACATCTATTTCAGACGGATCATCGGGGTTGTATGCAACCGATTCTAGATTCAGATAATACTCGCTATCATGCAAGCATTGGGTTTTCCACGGTTCCACAATTCCAGAACCCCCCTGTGTTTGTTCTGACGCTCCATGCACATTGTAATCACAACTGAAGGTAGAATTGTACTCAACACCATCAACAGAATAATTGTAAAAGAAGGTTTGTGTACCTTCATCCTCAGTATAATCTTGGCCGATAGATAGGACCTCGGTCTCGACCCAATCCTTTGAATCCCATTCATCCATGACATAAAATCCACCAAAAAAGGCAACAAGAGCGATTCCTATTATTATTGTGAAGAATCCAATTGCAACATACATCATATCCGGTCCGGGTTTGATTTCAGGATTGGTTTCATCACCAGAGTCACTATTCTCCATAATACATTCCACCCTTGTCCCTCTTTTCTATTTATCTAATTTGAGTAATGCCATACCAGAGAAATCACTTGTCGGAAGGATACCCACTGAAACGATGGTGTTCAAAACCCCCTCTTTACCGCTATTTGAAAGCGAAGAGGTGATGAACGGTTAGCGGCTGGATTAGTAATATGGTGCAAAGGCCACGCGGTACTCGCGACTTCACTCCAGCAGTGATGAAGAGTCGTATGGCTTTGGAGCAACTGCTTGAGGAAAGAGCCAGAAGACATGGATTCAATAGAGTTCAAACGCCAATTTTTGAATCACTTGAGTTGTTTACTGCAAAGTCAGGCGATGGAGTAATCTCACAACTTTATGCCTTTGAGGACAAAGGTGGACGGCCTTTGACTCTAAGGCCAGAATTAACTGCACCAGTGATGCGAATGGTCGCGGAAGAAATGCGAATGGATACCAAGCCTCTTCGCTTGTCTTACTTTGGACAGTGCTACCGTTATGAAGAATTCAAAAAAGGACGTTATCGAGAATTCTTCCAGTATGGGGTGGAATTGGTTGGTGCCTCAGGCCCAATTGCAGAAGCAGAAGTAATCGCTTTAGCAATAGACATGTTAGATTCATCTGGTTTGAAAAATTGGCAATTGCGAATTGGCCATGTTGGAATCTTAAAGGATGCATTAACCGGTTTAGGTTTGTCAGACCAAATTGAGCAAGGAGCCAATGAGGCAGCGGTTGCAAGTGCTATGCGTTTCCTTGACAAAGGCGATGATGATGGACTTGCTAAATTGTTTTCAAGCAACGGAATAGACCCATCGTTTAGTGAACCACTTCGCCAATTATCACAACTTCAAGGTGGTGCTGAAACACTTGGACCAGCCAGAGAAATCTTATCTGCACTCGAAGGGGTTTCTTTGGAATCCTTGGATGAATTGAAAATTACCTTAGATGCAATTTCTGCTCTTGCGGTAACTCCCCCTAGTTTGGCTGTTGATTTGACAGTTGCAAGAGGATTGGATTATTACACCGGAATGGTGTTTGAAGTTCAAGTTGAAGAGTTGGGTGGAGAAGGACAAGTCTTGGGTGGAGGAAGTTACAACCTAATGCATTTGTTTGGATTAGCAGATCTAGACCCATGCTGTGGCTTTGGACTTGGATTTGATAGAGTAATGCTAGCACTTGAGGCTCAAGCCGAAGCAGAAGGCAGAGATGAGGTTGTTATAGGCCAAGAAGATGGCAGAGGTCTGATAGCAGTTATTCCATTTAATATTGATACACAAGCAATTCTTCATGTCGTTGCACAACTTCGAGATTCAGGACAATTGGTTGAGTTAGAATTACGCGGAAGGAAAATTGGTAAGGCTTTCAATTGGGCAGATAAGATTGGAGCAAAATATACCCTTGTTATTGGACCGAGAGATTTAGAGGCCGGAACTGCTATGCTAAAGAATCTAAAAACTGGAAATGAACAAGCAGTCGAATTAGATGCTGCAACAATTATTGCAAATCTTTGAAAGTTCTTAATTGAAACTTAATCAGTATTTAAATTTCCATTTCTTGTTTACATTTGGGGCATTTTGCAATACCAGAATATGTGGAAGGTATTCTCAAAGATTGATTGCATGATGGACACTCATAGGTGATTTTTGATACGTTTTGGTTTGAGTTATTAGTTGCTTTTGACACACTTTGGTTTGAGTTATTTGTTGAACGTTGAGAAGATAAAAGGTCTTCAAGACCTGGGGGAAATCCTGGTTTCATTAAACTCATATTTATCAGAAAAGGAACCCCAACTATTACCAAACATGTGGCTGAACACATAAGTGAGAATGTTTTTGTGATTTCATGATCTCCAAAGTCAACGCTTAGAGGAGTCAATCCGCCAAAAAGCGAAGTTGCCACTAGACTTAGAAGTCCAGAAAATACCAAGACGAGCAAGGTTATCACTAAACCATTTTTGTAATTCATGGCCGTCAATATCCCCCCGGTCATAAATGCCAAACCAATTGCAGTTGCTATCAATGAGGCGAGTGCTTGAGAACCGGCTAATAAGAAAAGAAAACCCATCCAAATTCTAAAGAGTGAATAGATGATGATGCCACCACCCAAAAGTATCATCAAAACATCTTTATCATTCGAAATAGGAACTTGGTGAACAAAATGATGAACATTTTGCTCGCCTAGGTCGGAAATTAATTGGCTAGGAGGTGATTTTGCTTCATCATTTTCCATCAGTCTGATGATGACATCATCCTTCTTTCCTGAAACCATCAAGCCTCTTTCTTTACACATCACTTTCAATTCAAGAAGTGATAAGTCGGAATATCCCATACAATACCCTAATCATATTAGGTAATAAAGTTCTATGCGGCAGAGAATAAACATTTGAAGATTATTCTTCATCTTCAGGTTTCTTTGCATTAATGAATACAGCCATTGCAATAGCCGCTGAAGCAACTACCAAGGTAAATCCAGGAGTATCTTCAGCAGGTGTTTCTTCAACACCCGCTTGGAAATCCTCGCTCCAAGAAGAGTCGTCAACAGGGAATTCAACAAGTCCTTCACTTGCTAATTTCATTCCAAATGCTGCAGGGTCTCCTTGAACAGTAAATGGAAGTGCTCCATTTGTTCTATCGCCTTTGACCTTCATTGTAACTTCAACTATCGGGTTGTCATTGACTGAATCCCAAATTGCATTTTCTTCAGTAATAGTATAGGAGAAAATAATATTTTTCCAATTTCCAGCAACCCAAGGTTGTTCAGTATGCCTATGGATTTCAGCAGCACCTTTGAAGATAGAAATATTCAACCAGTCACAGTCATTATTACAACTACCATCGCCACCATTTGCGTTATCTCCTTCATAATAAATATTGAAATTACCACGAATTTCTCCACCGACGGTCATATTCAATCTTTTGTCAAGAGTTGGCTTCATCATGAATCTATA
>DUCL01000016.1 GCA_012959845.1 Candidatus Poseidoniales archaeon | reverse complement strand
AAGTAAATCCACATGCTTCTGCACAAAGTCCACAGAACATACATCGACCTAAGTCAATTCTACCGGATACGATTTGGTCATCTGCAGTTCGTAATTCTGAAGTATTGACCTCAGATTCTTCTCCCGAATCATTCCAGCGTACGGTTGCAGTATCTCCTGATAGGTCGAGAACTTCTGCATATCTCCATTGCTCAGGAACTTCACTGTGTGCTGTTGCTAAATTGAATGCGTCTAATTGTTCAGCAACTTCTGGTATTGCAATAGCAGCATTGCCTCCGACTTCAAGTTCTGCGCCAAGGCCTGAATGCTCACCATCTGCTCCATCCAAAACATCAACTCGCAATTCAGTGCTCATGTGAAGACAATCATTGGGGCATGCTGTCACGCATAATTTACATGCCGTGCAGGTCTCCCAGATGATTCCAATTCTTCCATTATAATTGCCTGGAGTGAAAAGCCAAGGCTCTATTTCTTCAAGTCTCTCATATGGATACTGAACAGTTTGAGGTTTCCACAAAGTTGGTGTCAAATCTGTAGTCACTCTATCAGGAGCGAATTTTTGTTTTGAAATATCATTGATATGTGCATTACGTTCCATTCTTTTTGCTGTTGCAGGGTCTAAAAACTCAGGGTGCTCGGTATTGTGATAAGCGCCCATTTTGTTTCCCCATCTCTTGCCAAAGAACGGGAAAGTTCGCAATGCGGTAATCAATGTAATCTTAAATGGATACCAGAATAGGTTTCTGAAGTTAGGTTGTGCTCTTGGGTGCTTTGGCATTTCTAATCACCTCACTCCTGCCCCGGGATGTGCTTTCCCGCAGGCTGCATTGTTTGTACATGGAACATTCTTTCAGGACTAGCATCCTTGTCCTCATCTCTTAACAGCAAAACAAATACTGCAAGCCAGAAGATAGTTGTTACAATTGGAACGAAATATGGAATACCATATGCATCCCACGCCATACCACCAGCAACTGAATCAGACATTGCTGTTGGATCGAATAACCACAATCGGTAAATTACTGCCAAGACTACTTGGAGAACTGAAAGCGGTAGTAGTACTCTCCAGCCGAATTCTAAAATTTGGTCTGTTCGGATACGAGCCAAAGCGAAACGTGCCATTACGAATACTATGAGGAATACAAGCCAGGCCTTTACCAATGTTACAACCGCTCCGGGAATCAATAGATAGAGCGAACCAATTCCGAGGAATTCAATAGAACCGATTGTGCCTTGAAGTGGTAAATGCCACCCTCCTAGGAAGAAGTGGGCGAAGAGGAAACATGCAGCATAGGTCCTGATATATTCTGCCATGAATAGCATACCAAATCTCATTCCACCATATTCTGTCCACCAACCTTCAACCAGTTCAGCTTCAGCCTCAGGCATATCGAAAGGAACTCTTTCAACCTCTGCTATCATCGTCACTAGGAATAAAGCACCACCAAGTGGCATTAGGAAAATATTCC
Source organism: Candidatus Poseidoniales archaeon (assembly GCA_012959845.1). GTDB lineage: Archaea > Thermoplasmatota > Poseidoniia > Poseidoniales > Poseidoniaceae > MGIIa-L1. Next base: position 6,787 of record DUCL01000016.1, on the reverse strand, counting down.
ATGCTCCGGCGGAATGTTGGAAGTGAATGCTTTCAATGATATTGAAGGTGCCAGTGAGAATACTTACACTCAACAAAGTAAGAAGAAGAGGTATCTCATAGGATGTTAGTTGGGCCGCTGAACGTATTCCGCCGATGAGTGTATACTTGTTATTACTAGACCATCCAGCGAAAAATACACCAATTGGTGCAATTCCGAAAATTGCAATAATATACAATATTGACAATTCAGGGTTGGTCGCATATATTCCACTAGATAGAGGAATTAGTCCAAGAATTAGCAATGTTGTGGAAACGATTAGGAATGGCGAGACTTCAAAAATTAATTTATCTGCACGCTGCGGCACCATGTGTTCCTTGAGAAGGAATTTCATTCCATCAGCAACATTCTGGAAAAATCCTGGTAGAATTGGCAGACCCATCCATGAACGGTTATTGACGCGGTCAACCATTGCAAAGTTTTCATCTCGGTTACCAAACTTAGTGTTTAACCAGCGGTTGATTGCGCCAACTGGTCTGCCGACTCCGTATGGAAGCATATTCCACCACTCGCCCGCGGTTTGACCGTTTTCACCAACCCAAAGGGAACGAAGTGCCGTAGTTGCACCACGGCGGTCCTGCATACGGGCACACCACTTTCTCTCAATCCAAAGTATTGCGAATTGAGAGAAGAAAAGTAGTAAAAATACAACATTAACGATTACGAAGGTTCCTAATCCGAAGGAAATTGTTCCGATTTGGTCTTCAAGTGGAGTTCCTGTCAATAATTTGACTGTCACTTTATCAACTAAGTTGAACAGTAAAGAACGTAGGTCATATACATCATCCATCACAAATCACCTCAACGGTCAGTCTCTCCTATGCATGGGTCAAAACTACCCATTATCGCAGGTATGTCTGCGATTTTATAGCCGATCATTGTATCAGCCACATATGGAATTGTAATGAACATCGGAGAACGGATTGACAAACGATATGGATTCTTGCCACGTCCTTCGCCGCCGCCTTGGATGTAAAATTGTGATGCGCCGCGAGTACATTCGTAATTGGAGAATCCTGTTGCCCCCTCGGGAGCGCGTGTTGGCGCCTTGGTTAGGATCATTTCATCTCCTGCTGAGTAATTGGTATTCTTACCACCCGGAATCTTCTCTATTGCATCAAGAATCATTCTGCTGGATTGGCGCATCTCTTCTATCCTAACTCTGTATCGGTCATAGCAATCAGCACCTTTGACAGAAGTAGGTTTCTCAACCGCTGGCTCCCAGTCTACTTGGTCGTAAACGGAATATGGGTGAGCCCAGCGAACGTCATAGTTTACGCCAGCGGCGCGAACATTCGGTCCAGAAACTCCAGCCTCCACCATGTCTTCCGCCTTTGTATAGCCAACTCCTTGTAGTCGAACCAGCCAAATTGTTGATTCATCGAGCAGCATTTCATATTCTTCAATTCTCTTCTCAAATAATTTGACCTTAGCAATCATACGGTCAGCAAATCCAATAGGAATATCTCGCTTGACTCCGCCGATACGAGGATAATTGTAGTGCATTCTTGAACCACCGAGTTCTTGAAGTAAATCCAAGAACATCTCTCTATCGCGCATACACCAAGTCATCAATGTAAGAGAACCAATGTCTGGTCCAAATGCTCCCAACCACATCAAGTGGGAAGCAAGACGTTGTAATTCTGCAGAAATCAAACGAATAAATTCTGCTCTTTCGGGAACTTCTGCTTCTAACAAATCTTCAGCCGCATAAATATATGAGTTTGCCCATGTCATTGCCGATACATAGCAAAGACGGTCACAATAGGGAGTGATTTGAGTGAAATCACGTGCTTCACATATCTTTTCCACACCGCGATGGATGTATCCAAGTTCAGCATCAGTATCGACGATAGTTTCGCCATCAACTTTGACTCGCAGTGTCCAAAGACCATGCGTCATTGGATGTTGAGGGCCCATTGTAATCCACATTTGTGCCATGATATTCACCTCACTTTTTGCGGCCCTCGTCCGCAGGTTTACGACCGAATCCTTGTGCATCGTCGTACATTTCATTATGGCCGTGGTATCGCAATTTGTGTTGCTTTTGTAACGGGTGGAATTCTTCTGGGCTATCGTGTGGATTGAGAACACGATGCATGTTTTCATGGCCTTCAAAGTTGATACCAACCAAGTCCCATGTTTCTTTTTCGTTCCAATCAGCGCCTACCCAAATACTTTGGATAGATGGAACTGTAGGGGTGTCACCTTGCTCAAGAGCAATTCTAACTTCAAACTCTAGCGGGATGTTGTCGCCACTCAAGTTTTCAGCGATATGTGTTGTATTTGTGTGGGGCTCTACATTTGATACTGGCATGCGCATCATATGGTATGCAACTTCCCAGCCTCTCTCGGCAGGTCCATCGGGGAAGTGTGTCCCAGTTACCTTTGAACAATAATTTACTGACAAATCATATTTCATGTATTTTGCAACTGCTAACCAGTGTTGAGGTGTGGCGTTGATTCTAACAAATGCCATCTTAAATGAATTTGAATGGTGTTCAACGGTGGAGTCTACACCTCCACCAGAGAAACGCTCGTTCAATGCCGCAACACAGGATTCTGCAGCATTATCACTTTGTTCAAGAGTAACTTTCATCCCCATTTTCAGTCATCCCCTACAATAATTGGTTTCTCACCATCACGGCCAGTGCTAGGAGCGCCGCCGATGCGAATTATCTTTTCACGGAGTAAGCCAAATCCATCGATTAATGCTTCAGGACGAGGCGGGCAACCAGGGATGTATACGTCGACTGGGATTACGGTGTCCACTCCTTCTAAGATATTGTAAGATTGGAAGTATGGGCCGCCAGATATTGCACATTCGCCCATAGCAATACAGTATTTTGGCTCAGGCATTTGTTCCCAAAGACGAACGATTTTGTCTGCGAACTTCTTTGAAACTGGACCATTGACCAGCAATACATCGGATTGACGGGGTGATGAACGGAACAATACTCCGAATCTGTCGCCATCAAATCTAGGCGTTGCTGCTGCTGCCATTTCAATGGCACAGCACTTGATACCCAAATGCAGTGTGAACAATGATTTACGGCCGGCCCAATTGAAATATCGGCCCGCAAGCACTCCGAGGAATTGCTTGAGTTTTGTCGCTTTTAGTGCCTCGTCAGTAACATCTCCGACCATTTCTACTAGCGCTCTGCTGTTGAAAGCTGCAAAATTTTCTCCATCATTAGACATAATATTCACCTCAAATGTAGATGCGTCCTCTCTTGCGGAATACATACCAAACTCCAGCAGACATAGTGCTGAAGAATATTGCTAGAATCATCATTGCCATCTTGGCATCCTCTACTGCAGTTTCACGGCTGTTCTCAGCGAGGTCTGTTGAGGTAGCATTACCGACCACCATTCCCCCGAGCACCAAAAACATGAATGCAACATCAAACACTAAGAAAATAATTGCATACCAGTAATACTGGAAATGGAATTGAATCATCGCATCCCCAACTGGCTCGCTACCACATTCAAAGGTGGTTAAACGACGTGGGTAGAGGCTGTGGTCTACTTCATATCCTTCTAAAAGATATGATTTTGTGATGTGTGGTCGGGCAGGATCAACCTTTGGTCTTACGACCCAAGTTATGAGGAAATTAGTCAATGGCATAATGATGCCAAGTATGGCTAAAAAGCCAATTGAAAGATAGGCACTTGGAACTGATTCTATGCCGGACATATTATCACCATTGCACATAGCATCCGCTGTGTGATTTGTCCGACTTGAAGACCACCCATAAGCGTTACCAAATAGGCCCGCTACATTGAGTGCCTCAGTACCCCTTTTAGTAGCAATATGCAATAATTTCGTATTTGCAATCTAATGAGCCGTTAATCATGGTTTTTTGCGCATAAGAAATGCAACCAATATTGAGAATACTAATCCGCTGGCAATCCACGTAGTAGTGCTATTACCCAATACTCCGCCGAAGAGGCCGGAATCGTGCTTACTTTGGATTGTAAACTCAAGATTTTGACGGTCTACTACACCTGTTTCAACCGGTTCTGATGAAAGTGTGAATTTGAATGTGTCTTCCATTTCTGCATCGACTGGAGGACGTACAATCACTTCAACAAGTACTGAAGCGCCAACATCTATCCAGCAGACCAATTCTACTCCCTCACGGTTGCATTCATACTCATTATCCAAAGAGACACTCCAGCCACGTAAATTTTCAGATGCAAATACTCTTACTTCTGAGCGTATGTTTCCGGTATTATGTAATTCGATTTCAAATTCTGTCTTTTCTGAGAAAGAAACTGTATATTCTGTTTCAATGCTTTCAGCCATAAAGGTGAGGTCATAAATAATTTGAATATCTAATGAAACAGTAACTCTTCCGGAACGATTGGCAGAATTAGATTCGCTTGTTACCACGATTTCCAATACACCGCCATCGCCTGTTTCAGCATTCGGATTTACAATGATTGTTAGTAAAAAGTACTGCTCGAATGGCCTTGCTTCATGACCTATCATCAAATCTAATTCTAACATTCTGGATTCTACACCATTCTTGCTAGATTCTGTGACTGGCACACCGGATTGGTCCAAGGCAAATTCTCCTCTTGAAAGGTTCCAAATGCCGAATCCGATTGGGATTTGAATTGGGTCTTCAACCACTACTCCATTCATTCTCAAAGTCCTAGTTGCAAGGCCTTCCAATCCATTGATTTCAAACACGGCATAGTCTTTCCGATCACCTGTGTTCTTAACCCAAAGGCCATATTCTTTGGTACCCTCTGGGGCGAGTGTAATCATGCCAGAACGGCCATCTAAACCGCCATCATCTAACCGAGCATCCATTTGATAATTTCTATCTGATTGAATTGCAAGCATGGTTAATTCTCTCTGGTTATCCGGTATACCATCTTCATCCAAATCTTGTGAATTTGTATCGTCTTTATTGGTAACTCGGACAGTTAATCTAGTGCTGTCCAATTCTTCTTCTCCATCAATGCTCACTACGAGATAGACAACAGTTGTAGTCCTAGGTGCGATGTTAATTTCTGTAAATTTATACCCGTCAACATCTTCAAATGATGTCGCCCAATTTGGTGTAGCTGTTTGTGACATTACTGCACATCGGAATGTATCTTCAACATTACCGCGATTTTCAATTGAAATCGGGAAACGGACTTCCGTATCGGAACGCCCAGTTTGGTCTGTATTGCTAGCATCTACATCCATGCCATGATTCGCAGCAACTGTAACCGACAATGTAATCTCGGCAAAAACAATTCCTCCATTATTAGATAGCACAGATAGCACAATATCTACTTGCTCATCTGCGAGTGCATCAGATGGCACATTCACTTTAACCTCAATATCTCCACTTCTTTCGTTTCCATGCTTAGAGCCGAGTGTTATCGATGTTTTTGATAGTTGAACGCTCCAACCTTGAGGTTGTGATGAAGGAGAGATTTTGAAAGTATCTGCACCATTACCTTGATTTGTGACCGTCAATGTAGTGGTGCCATTATCCCCTGGTTGAATATTCGGCAAAAATGAACTAACTAAAGAAAGTGAGGCATCATGAGATTGGCCTAAAATGATTCTAAGGTCCTTGGTACACTTAACAGAACTACCTTCTTTGCCTTGGATTGCTACAACCGATTCCGATCCCGCTTCAACGGAATCATCTGGATTAACTTTTAGATCAAAGGTTCTTGTCCCTGCGCCATTCTCATATTCAAGTAATCCAGAAGTTGCTCCATCAACACTTACCCAAGATGCTTTTGAACCGGCTTTTCCGACTGAAATTGTCCAATCTACATTCCCATCATTTGTGAATGTCACAGAAAAAGTCCCCTCCGCACCAGGTGCTACTGTAATCGAATTCTTGCTCAAAGTCATTGAACATTCATGCAATTCTGGGACTGTCAAATCAAACTCTTGTATATCGGATGTACCTTGCGATGGGTCATTGCTAACTACGCCATCGACATCCCAACAATACTTGTCTGCTGCTTGTCCTTCGGGAACTTCAACCGAAACGGTGACAAACTCACTTTCGTTGGCATCAATACTTACTGAAGATTCACTTAGAGTGACGCTGATAGATGCTGCATTAGAGCAACCCGGACCGGATGCTTCGGAAGTAGTTAGAGTGATTGTTTCATTTGTTTGACCTGTATTTTCAACTTCAAGGCTGTATTCGACAACACTTTCTCCACCCCAAGTTTTTGACGGTGATGACATCTTCAAGTCAACACCAAATACTGCACTACCCGAACCATCACCCGCTGTTGTGGTAACTGTTGAAGTTTCTTGGGCAGGAGCCCCAGGTACATCTGGAGGTGTTACTTGTTCATTTGCGGAAACAGTGACAGTAGTATCACAACTGCCCTCTGCTGTTTGAGTCAATGATACATTCATTGTTGTCTCTTCATATGTTCCAGCATCAATTTGCCCAGAAATTTGACTCGCTTGAGAAGAATATTGCCCACATTCTTGAGTTCCGTCTTCACTTGAAGAGATTGTTACTGTTACTGGATTTGAACCTGTGTTACGAACGCGTATTGTATATTCACCTGATTCACCTGGATTGATTTCTAGACTATTTGGTATCATTGTGACGCTTATTGCAGCGTCACGTGCCCCATCTGCAGAAACGGCTGGAGCCATGATAGGGAGCATGGAAAATAATAGCAAAGCCATTAAGAAAATTGCAGCCTTTGACTGCTTCCTTGTCTGATATTTACGGGAGTCCATGACTCCCGCACAAGCCAT
>DUCL01000015.1:7598-8262 GCA_012959845.1 Candidatus Poseidoniales archaeon | reverse complement strand
GCGCATCTGTGCCGTTTGGCCAATGTAAGGTCAGGGTGTCACCTCCATTGTTTAGAACACCATAAAACGAAGAACCATTAATAGCGATAATTCTATTCTGACCGGCTAGAATCTCATAAGATGATGTAGAGGCATTCGCTCCTACCAAATGCGTTTCATTAAATCTCAATTCATTTCCAGCAGAATCAGTTATTGACCATCCAGTGAGGTCAATAGTTGAACTGCCTGTATTAGATACCTCAACCCATTCACCACCAGGCCATGTAGAATTATCATAACTTGGCCAAGGGTCTGGTAATACTTCAGAGATTACTAAATCACTTGGGATAAGTCCTGTAGCACCTCCGCCATTTGCCAGACCTGGACTTGGATTTGATTCATCAATCCAATCATATGCTGCGTTTGCAGGGTCAGCAATTTTACTACTTCCCGAGTTTGAACCATTCCAACTTGCTTGATCAACCCGAGTTCCAGTTGAATCAAATAAGTCAAGAGCATCTGCCGTATTTGAAAGATAGAATTGTGAAGTTGGAGTCCCGTTTCTTGCAATTAACATATAATCTCCTGCAGATATTGTCCAAGTTGAAGAGTTTTGAGAATCATAGCCAACGATTGTTGCTGAGTTTAGGTCAAGTGTTTTTGAGGCAATATTGCTCAATTGCCA
>DUCL01000015.1:0-7582 GCA_012959845.1 Candidatus Poseidoniales archaeon | reverse complement strand
GATTGTACCCGAATTATGCAGTTCAACCCATTCACCGCCAGGCCAAGAAGCATTGTCATATCCGTTTGGATTGGGCATTGTTTCCGATAGGCAGATGTCGCCAGTACAAGCCATTGCTCGGCCACTAGAGGCTGCGCTAGCGTCAATGAATTGTGACATTGGTGTCAAAAGTAAAAGTGCGACAAGGAAAATTGAGCGTCCGTGCATGGTCTCACCGATAAATTGCCACTAAGGTCTAGGCCTTCATGGTTACCCTCACAAATAGATAGGGTGAAGGAGATATTCTTTGTAAATCGCAGTTCAAAGGAATCCTGCATTATCGACCAAGTTTTGGAATAATAGATAGGTAATTGGTACCAAGATTACACCCATTGCGTGACTCCTACGAATGCCTAGCCGTGGAGGTAAGAGCCCCAGCATGGTTCCCACGATTAGGACCGCCAATCCGATGAAACCTGTACTGACGAAAACCAGAGCAGCGACGAAAATAATTACCCCCATTATCATCTGTTGCAATGGGATTGCCGCATGAAGTCGCAACATACCTTTCCCGACATATCGCATAATTGGCATAGCCATGAGGCCAGCAGCAAGTGTGATAGCCAACAAGCGAATGAAATCTGCAGTTGGTTCAAGACTACTCCATGTGTCAACAGGGTACATCGCTTTGAGTGCTAAGGTTGCACCAGACCGTGAACGGCCAATGATGTAGAGGAATCCGAGGACACACACAGTAACAGCGGTATTCACAGCAGAAAGGATTGCAATGATTTCCAAATCCTGCTTAGTTTGTGGCCCTTCGACCCCTTCCTCTGCTTCGGCTTTTGCGATTTCAAGTAGTTCATCATCGGTTAACTCGGTCAAACGACGGGTTTCCCAATCCATTCCAAAACCTTCCTTTCCCTGTACTTTGGCTACTACATTTCGTCCACCCATGACAAGAACAGTTGCTTGAGACGCCGTCATTCCTGGAAGGACACCCATCGATGCTCCTGCGACCCCTGACCAGAAACATGGAATCAACAAGGGCCGAACCGGTGGTAATGCCCAGTTCTCTTTCTGTGGTGGTAGATGAGAAGTAGTTGCGTAAATATCAAGAAGATTGGCCACACCAAACAAACCAGCTAAACTCGGGAGTAAAAGACTCGCTCCTGGCATGTCGAGCGGTGAGCGCGCTGGTAGTGAATTTGGGCCAATTATTGTCCAGCCAAACAGTCCAGTCAGTAAGAAAAAGGCAGTTGCGGAAAAGAATCCGGCCAAGCGAGAATCAGTTCCGAGTTTTCCATGAGTAATGTTTTGTAACCATCTCGGCCAATCAAGGCGTGTAGTTTCAGTTGCTAACAAGAGCAATGAAATCGTCAATAAAATGAATGGCAACATGGTTCGTAAATCTTCATACCACCCGAGTTCAGGCCCAAAGGCAATACGAGCCAAAACAATCAATGGTAGTGAAAGGAACAAACCGAGTTGTGAACCTCGGGCAGACCAAGCCACTCCACGCGCGGCATTACCTGATAGCAACATTCTGTGACCTGGTAAGAGTGACAGCGCCTGATCGGCATCCGGCGCCCCCATCAACGCCGAAGGTATGTAATTGAGGAATGTGTGCACAGTTCCTGTTGCAACAATGATACCTGCAACCGCAGAAAGAGGAATTCCTATACTTAACAGTCCAGGCGCCAAAGCAAGTAAAATCAATGCAACATTGTTAACGTGGAAACCAGGAATAATTCCGGTAAGGGTGCCCATTCCAACTCCCATAAACAAGGCTGCTAACATCCAGCTCAGTTCATGTAAGTAAGCTTCAAGCAAGATATCACCTCAGGAGTTTTCGTTGTTTGGACCAGTTCCATTTTCCATTTCTTCACGGTCATTTATTCCATCACCATCTGAATCAATGGTGTTTGAATTGAAACCTGTGGCATCTTCAAAACTGTCCGCTAGTCGGTCGCCATCTTCATCCAAAGCATCGGCTCCATCAAGTAAAAAGACCAGAGCCAACTCACTGGAATGTTCAATTTGGACCAATCTTCCATGCCATGTAAGTGATTGATTTTCGTGCAATGAATCGGTTCCGATTGCATTTGGTAGAACATTTAGTTTGATGGATTGTTCTGAACCGGGACGTTCAAGGTACCAGCCATCATCATGAAGGGCTGCTTTTCCATCGATTAGCACAAACTGGTTCTTGGAGTAGCCCCATTGTGTGGCTCCATCATCCCAAAGCATAGTCGCTGGAGGTGGAGGGTTTCCGGTGAGAGTGTATGAGTTTACCATTAACCTCATACGCATATCTTCATCATCCCAAACAATAGTGACATCTGCCACTATGCCTTGACCCGATTCAATCCATTCAGTACGTGTGCCGGGAAATGTCATGGCAATGCTAGTTTGGCCAAAGGTGTAAGTTTGAGAGTCAACAAAGTAACCTTCAGTATCTAGAGGTTCAAATGCATATTTCATGTAGGTATTGATGGTATAATGAGTATTTGGTGCTTGTAGCATTGAAGCAGGGTCTGCTGAAAGCATCGCTTGCATTGATAATGCTGTCATGGGGTCAACGAGATTTTGACCCATGCCTTGATTGGCATCAATGCACCATGAATTACGGTCATCACTCCACATTAAGCGGCCCTCAGCATCAAAGATTGAACCTGAGTAATTTTGCAACTCTGCTTCGGCCATGTCCTCTGTGGTAGGGATTACACAGATTGTATGGCCGTTTGGTCCTTCTAATTCCCAAACACCGTCTGTAATGCGCAGTGTTCCGGCTAAGATGACTTTACTTCCCGATTCATAACTCCACGTTGCTTCTGTTGCCCAATCCAAACGAATGATTTGCGGTTGGTAACTGGTGTCTAGCAAGATGTCAGGTCCTTGGACATGAAATGCCCAACGCAAATTAGTTTCTTGGAAGGATAACATGCCGCTGACTTCTATTTTTGAATCGGCTTCAATCCATGCACCGGTCGCAGATTGTATGAGAAGTTGCATTTGATGAGCAGCGTTACCTGGATGGTCAGTCAAATAAGCCGAAGTATATACGGCATCAGGGCTGATTGATTTGCTAATGAATCCATCTATAGTAACTATTTTCCCAACAAAATCATCTGGTGCAACCGCAAGGTCGGAAATAGATACGCGTTGGTGAGTGGGCAGGTCTTTTTCTTCCCAATGAAATGCACCTGAACCAGTTGCTTGCATGTAAAATCTGCCATTCCAGTCGACCACATCACCCATCGCCGTAACATTGGTGCCTATGGGGGGGATCTCTCCAGTGGAGTACCAACGCACTTGGATGACGCCAGTATCATCTTCAATCACTAAATCAACTCGGTCTTCCCCATTGCCGTATCGGTCTTCAATCCAAGAGATAACTTTCCCTTCAACCAAGACGACTTCATTTTTGTGCTGAACTAAATCTTCAATATCGACGACTTGAGGTTCACGAACCATCGCATACCAATTCAAAGAGGCAACCAAGAAGAGGGAAAGCGCAAACATAACCCACAATTTTTGCCCACGTGTCTCAGGGTTATCATCGGTAATTCGAAGCATAATGTCCTTGAGAGGGTCTGCCATGATGCCTTTCACGTAAGCCCTATGCTTAGGTATTGTCCTAAATCATTCTGTAACGGTTATAGGAATTGATAGTATATTTATTGCGTGCGGGGCCTTTTTAATGGAAAAGCAGACCGCTTGATGGGGATGGCTATGCGTGACCGTGTGATACGTGATGAAATACATCGTGACATCCTTGTTCCAGCGGCGCACGCATCAATAATTGACACCAAAGAATTTCAGCGATTGCGCTCAATTCAGCAGTTATCTACATGTGAATATGTATTTCCAGCCGCAACTCACAATAGATTTGCACATTCCCTCGGTGCGTATTATTTGGCAAAAGAAGTAACTACTCATATCGATGAAGCACATCCGGATTTATTGGATGAATTGGATGCAGAATTAATTCACATCGCCGCTTTACTCCACGATATCGGACATCCACCATATTCTCATTTATTGGAAACTCCAGAAGTTTATGCAACTTATCATTCACACGAACATTGGGGTAGATTGATGCTGGAAAGTGATGAGACTGAAATCGGTATTGCAGTGCAAAAAGTGTTGGGCAAGGAGAGGTTATACCGATTATTTGCAATAATGGATGGAGCCTCTATCCATGAAGGGATTCCTATTCCTGCATTTATGAAAGAAATTGTATCCAGTCAATTGGATGTAGACCGTATGGATTACATGATACGTGACCAAGCAAATACAGGAGCACAAATTGGAGGCTTCGATGTTGCAAGAGTAATCAGGGCATTAAGAGTTGGAGATGACGGGCATTTCTTCGTCAAATTGTGGGGATTACCAGCAATAGAGGCGTATTTGGTGACAAGATATCATATGTATCACCAAGTCTATTTTCACAAAGTAAACATGCTAACTCAATCATATCTAGTAAGGATGCTATCACGCGCAAGACTCCTAGCGAAACAAGGAAAATTGGAATTATCAAAGCAGTTAGAATTAATGCTTATCGAAGAAGAATTGACCGCAGTAGGTTATGCTACATTGAACGATTCGCATGTGAAAGTGATTTTGCCAGATTGGGCAGAACACGAGGATAAGGTCCTATCCCAATATGCTACACGTTTACTATCGAGAAGAGATTTCCACAAGTCATTACGGATTGATAGCCTCACAACTGAGATGAGCGACATTATTATTGGCAGAGTAAAGGAAATGGTTGAAGAGGCGGGATATGACTCAGAAATTGAAGTTATTTCTTCAAAGATATCCAAGTTGGGATACAAGCCATATGCTCAAGGAATATTATTGGAAGATGGCAGTGATGCTGCAGAAAAATCTCCACTGATACGCTCACTTAGCCAGCCCTTTGAAAGAGCGTTAATCTTTGTACCAGATGCGATAAGAGATGCGGTCGAAGCGAAAGTTAGAGAATGGATTAAGCCTTCTCAAACATCACTTTCTAATTACTCTAATCCAACAGATTGAACGCGATAATGTGGTGGGCCCGAGGGGACTTGAACCCCTGACCACCCGGTTATGAGCCGGGAGCTCCAACCAACTAAGCTACAGGCCCGATAAGCCGTCGGTCACAAACTCAAGTTTGAACCTTATGCAGATTTCTCCTCCTTTTCTCCGCTGTCCATTTTTTTTTAGAGAGGAAATTCATTAATTATATCACAACAAATAAATATTCTTTATCCAAATGAATGGCTGAGAGCCTCCTTTGCGTTACCGATAATCATCAACCAAGGTTGCTATTTGTATTCATTTGCCCCAAATGGTTATGAGTGTGCCTTGGGTGGGCTTCTTTGTTAGGTGATACTATGTCTGCTCTAAAGCGTTCAATGTTCCTGTTTGCACTCTATATGTGTTCAATACTTTTAGTTGCAACTCCGGTTGCTGCCCAGACTCCAACTGCTGCGGTTTCTTTGACTTGCGCACCAAATAATATCAACATCCAAGTAAACCCTGGTGCAATCCCAACAGGATACACAACATGTACAGTCGGTAACCCAACTGCATATATTGAAAAGATTGCAATTATGGTCACAAGTGACGGAATGGCAACTGCTTCCCCAGGTAACTTGTATGTTGGTGCGAACCAAGAAGTAGATTTCCAAGTTTCTGTGCGAGCGCAACCTTACATGGATGTCCAATCCAGACAATTAACTGTTTCAGCAACAGTCCAAGAAATGAACGGTGTCCCTCCATTTAATCAAGCGGATTCAACAAATACAATGATTATCAATATTGAACAATATTCTCTTGTTCAAGTTGAGGCTGTAGAGCCATTCGTTCAATTGATGCCAAAGGTTGACAAGAACTTTGAATTCAAGGTATACAATCTTGGTAACCAAATTGATTTCATGAAGGTCGGAATTACTGATTCATCTCGTAAGACTCTAGAAGAAGCAGGATTCACTATCAACTTGCCAGCGGTTAAGGTACAACTAGAATCGAAGACAGCACCTCAAAAAGTACGTGTAATGATCCGCACTCCTAAGAACCAAGGATGGACTGATGCTTACCATGTATTAGATTTCTATGCAGAGTCTGACTTCGCTTGTCAAAACGGTGGATGTATGCGTGAATCTCAAATGGTCACCATCTATGTCCGTGGTGTTTATCTTCCAGGATTCGAAGTCATTCCAGCACTTTCAATGCTAGCCCTTGCTGCAGCAGTAGTGGGTAGGCGTCTCAACTCAGAGGATGAGGAAGAGGGTGCCACAGAATGGCGCGAGTGCGCTCCCGGTCTGTAACGGCTACTTTTACAACCTCGCGAATTAGCCTTGGTGCCAATGCTTCCAAGGGTTTGATTGATAACACCCTTGCTGTAAAGACAGTATAAGCGGAGAGGAAATGTATGGGTGGATTATTGGATAAAGCGAATGCAGCCAAGGATGAAAGTGTTATTGAGGCTGAAGTATTAGAGCCTGCAACTATTGTTGAAGAGGTCAAGGCAGACCCTCCAAAGAACTCAGGTTCATCAGCAAGTATGCCGGATGAAAGTTCAAACGAAAACAACTCATTGAGTTTCGCTAATATTTCTACAAATGGGAAAATTGGATACGGCTTAGCCCTCGTTGGATTTATCTTAATGTGGTTCCTTGGCTCATATGAGTTACAGGATTATCTTGGTCCGATTCCATTTGGAATCTTACCACTGGCTTTGCTGGGCACCTCATTCTATCTAGTGTGGGATGCAGTAGGCCGAGAAAAAACAGTTGTTCTTGTAGTCGCTTATCTAATGATGACAACAGTTCCATACATTGCCGGAATGAGTTTCCAAAACTCGGCAGTAGGAATTTCAGATTTGACTATTAATGAGGATACTGATGAACTTTCATTCATGGTTAGAGGTTCATTTAATTCTGCTACCGCATTAATTACAGCAAATGGAGTAGAGAGTTGGAGCGAAAGTAGTGATCTATCAAATGACATGCATCGCTTTACAGTAAGCCTTTCCGAAGTGTTTACAGCAAATGCGGAGGATTACAATAGTATAGTTCAAACAGATTACCAGTTGACAGTTACTTCTTCTACGGATAGTTCTACAACGATTTCTATTACGCCATCGTTAATGAATCGCGAAATGAATGACGCATCTGTCAAGTTTTCGACTCTCACCGAGATCATTAATGATGATAATACTGACGAATCTAGGGTCGTAGCCAAGGGAATTAGAATTGAACTTGCACTTGGATTGATGAATCCTAGTGATGGTCCAATGGACGGCGGTGAAAGTTCACTGGGTGTTTACAAAACCATTGCAACTGACTATTCAGTGGATGTCAATGTGAAGTTTGGAGGTAATGTTGTTTGGTCTCATAGCACAATTACCGTTGATGGAATTGATGCAACATGGACTAGTCAAGTTAGCGGAGCAGTTAGTGGTCAAACCGTCTACTGGCTTGGTCTTTCTGGAACTGTAGAAGATGATGCTGGTGCAGAGTATTTGGAGAGAGATGAGTTTTACGAAGATGATGGATGCTATACATTTGAAGTAACAATTACCAATGATTTGTATTCTTCATCACCTACTACA
>DUCL01000014.1 GCA_012959845.1 Candidatus Poseidoniales archaeon | reverse complement strand
CAGTCATCCTAACTTCATCTGCTCCATCTGCACCACCGACGGGAGTATCGGTGTTATCTGCGATAATCACTAATTCTTGCCCGTCTAATTCAGCAGGAACCGACCAAGTCAAAGAAGCGGAGTTGGCAACACTTTGCAAGGCTCCACCATTAACAAATAGTGAACCAACGCCACCACTTGAATAGAGGTCATGCATTTCCTTTGTCTGCAAATAAACATCTGCTTGACCTTGTAATGCCCATGCAGAAATGACGATGGATGTACCTGCATCCAATTTTAAATCATCTCCCGATAATAACACCTGATTGCTTTGATTTTCCATCTGAATCAGATTGTGGAATGGTGTCCAATAAGATTGGTCCATCTTTGTTACAGAAAGTGAAACCTGTGATTGATTTCCACCTTGGTCACCTATGCCTTGGTCACCGTCATGAGCCAAATTATCTAGAACAACAAACCATGTTTTTGCTGAAATTGCTGCTGGTACTTGCCAATGGAATTGATACTGCCCTTCTGCATTTTCTGTACTTGCAATCTGTTCATATGCACTGCGATATGATTGTCCCAAATCATATGGTTGAACGCCATTCTCATCAAAAATCAGTAGGTCAATGGCTTGCAAAATTGTCACATCGAATTGATAAACATCTCCAGGCTGTAGTTGTCCTAAATCTACTTTGACACAAACGCCACCATCGATACCAATTGAACCTGGAATACTTGTGACTTCTTGCTGCAAACAATTAGGAGTTGCTCGCCCTGATTCAGCTGCAATCGCAGAAGGCCAAATCATCATGGCGACGAGTAACAGAGCCAAGATGCGCGATTGCATGATTTGGCGCTTGCATTATCACACTTCAAGGGTTTGCTTGCTTGAATCAACGACTCCAGCCAGTGCCGTTCCAAAATAAGTGAATAATTTGTCCATCATTTTCAATAATTATTCGGTCTCCATCGGATAATGCTGAACAGGAAATTGAACTTTCTTGTAGTATAGATTGTGCCTCTCTCAAAGGCTCTCCCGAATCTTTTATTCTAGATGAATAATGTGTTATTGCTAAGTGTTTAGCGCCGCACTGAATGGCGGTTCTTGCTGCACCTGTTGCAGTGCAATGTAAGAATTCATCAGCCCATTTTACCGCGTCTTCAACGAAAGTTGCCTCATGAATTAATAGATCACAACCATCTATATTTGAGATGCCTGAAGAGAGTTCTGCAGTATCCCCTGAGATTATCACTCTCAATCCATTTCTTACCTCGCCTCTAAAGTCAGTAGCGAGTAATTTTGTTCCATCATCCAACTCAACATCTTGGCCACTAGCCAATTGACCCTTTTGTTCATCTGTGAGTCTGTGTTCTGCAGCCTTCATTCGGTTGAAAACACCTGATTTTGTTTTTGATTCTACCATCCATGCACAAGAAGGTACTGAGTGAGTTGTTAACAGCGGATATATTCTGTTGTTTTTCCATTTGGAAGGTTGGGGCATACTTTGCAATTGCTGAACTTTATTTTGTTGTGTATCAAATTCTAGCCACCGGTCATTTTCAATATCACCCAATACCCATCGGATTGGATATGACATGCTTTCATGATTACCACCTAATGATTGCCAATACCTAAACTGACGTGCTAATTCTGCTGGAGGTGCACTGGCTGGAATGTCTTGTTGTGCTATCAATGAGTCAAAGACTTCCTCACTAGTAGGCCCCAAAATCAATAATGGATTTTCTCGATTATCCAAACTCATACTCTGCAACCAGGGCAATAATCCCCAAGTATGGTCCAAATGTCCATGAGTTAAACATACAACATCGATTTTTGCCGTTTTCAAAGTTGTACCTTTTTCAAAGATTTTCAAATTCTTGCGTTGTGCTGCGAATCGTGTTTGAAAGCCTTCACCAGCATCGATAACAACATTGCCATCATCACATTTTATGATGCTTCCACTAACTTGTCTTTTGGACGAAGGGCGCGCCGAAGCAGTACCGAGAACGTGAACATCAAAAACCAAATAATTCACCTCAGTTGAGTGGTATCGGTGTTGGAGGGAACCAACGTAATACCACGATACGGTCTATTCCTCTAACCCATCGCCATGGGACGGCTAAGTGGATGCTGCCCTCTACTAATTGTGGGTCGGTTTCTCTAACAAAGAGGTGCGTACACTTCATCGAATTTTCATCGATGACCGCATCATGAACAAGGCCGAGTAGGCGTCCATCTGGAAGGTAGACCTCGAGACCGGAAAGTCTCGTCATCACATCCTCGCCCTGCACCATGTCATCACCTGTAGTATAGCCCATCAATAAATCCGCCTATTGTAAAATAAGACATACGACGACAATTTATCAAGCCTTAATTAATCAGAGGCTAAAATGAATTGTGAGTAAATCACTTTCCACGGTTTAGATTTGCCTTTAGAGAAGGACGAAGCTTTTCTGCGCCCTTACCCTTGTTGTGCAATCCACGACCACGCTTTCCAGCGGAGGTCATACCACGGTAAACACGTCCACGGTGGGACTTGTTTCCATTTGCACGGGAGAATACACCAAGTTGCTTGTCAGCGATGATTGCTGGGTGGTCGGTATCGATCAATATGACCTCGTAGAACTTGTGCTTTCCATCTTGTCCAACCCAATATGAGTTTAGAACTTCTAAATTAGGGAAGTGACGAGCAACACGCTCTTCTGCCATGCGCTGAATGTTCTTACCCATGGTAATTTTCTTCATACCCATCTTGGAAGGCTTACGCTTCATGTTAATCTTGCTCTTGCGAAGACCACCACGGCGAACTCTAGTTCTGATAACTACAACACCTTGCTTTGCTTTGTAGCCACGGTTGCGAGCAGCGTCTAAACGAGTAGGACGCTCGATACGGCAATTGACCGGCTCACGACGCCATTGTGCCATACGAGTCTGTCGGTACATGTGTGGAAGAGCATCATTTGGACGCTTCCAAGTTTCACGAATATGATGATACAATCCTTGTGACATGTTGAACACCTACGCTTCTCAGCATCCCGCCGACCAAACTCCCCTTTATGAGTCTGTCCACGCGGTTAACGTGAGTGCCATACCTCTAATCGTTGTCCTAGTTGCCAATAATCCACTTTTAGTTAATGTAATTACTTTATAATTTTGACCCGCCAAACACCCTACAGCGGACAAATATTCACTATTCACTAATTTTATTTTATCTCATTTCTAGATATATTTGGTAATGAGCAGACTCTTGAGCAGTTTGCACAACGGATGGTCATGGCAGGCCAAGTCACAGGCAGGGATGCAGTCCTATCAGCATTACAAGATGGACAAGACTTGGACATGGTATTGGTCGATAGAGACAAGGATACGACTCTAATTAGGCAACTATGTGAAGAGAGGGGGATCCTCTTGCAAGAAGGCTCAACAAATGATTTGTGGAGAATGTCACACGATGGTGCACAAGATGCTTTGGCATTAACCGGGCGAAATACTGAAGGTACTCTTGATGAAGTTATGCAAAGAGGCGGAACTATTTGGTTCTTTGATGGAGTTGAATATTCTACAAACCTCGGATTTGCAATACGAACTGCAGAAGTTTCTGGAGCGGATGCTGTAGTTCTCAATGTCAGTAAAACCCATGAGGAAAGAAGAACCATTCGCAGGGCCAGCATGAGGGCGGATAGATTTATTCCAGTCGTTTATTCCACTAGCGAGGAGATTTTAGAAGCGGCAAAATCCAATCAAGTTAAGATAATCGTTGCCGAGGATACCGGCAAAGTCGGTCCTTGGGATGTCGATATGACTGGCGATGTGCTCTTGGTTGTAGGTGCCGAAAAACTTGGTGTTAGTCAATTGGTTCAAGATGCGGCTGATGAAATAGTAGTCTTGCCGATGGATGGATTTGTTCCTTCTTACAATTTACAGGTTGCAGTAAGTGTCCTTGCAGTAGAGGCGCTTAGACAGCGTCAACAAAATCAATAATCACAATAATATAACTAGTTATTACCATAGAAGAGTATTTCCAGCAATCAACTCGCGAGACCTTTTGCGGGGCTTTTCATTGATTTTGATACATTTGGGCCAGATTATGATATGCTTTTGCAGACTATTATAAATTAGGTTTCACACATGGAACAAAAAACAACAAACCGAAAAAAGCGATACATCGCAAGTGGAATAACCGTCTTGGCGGTTATCATCTTGTTGATGGGTTCAGGTGCAGCAGCACCTGTACTATCATCTGTCGGTGCAGATATGAGCACCGATGAAGATATGCAAGCACAACAACTAGCACGTCTTGAACTAAAAATTGAAGCATTAACTGCTTTGGACACTGCCCTAGAATCATGCAGTGCAGATCTAAACTGTGAAGTTGAGCAAGAGGATTTGGATGCGATGGCAATTACCATCGACGAAAAATTAACTCATCTCAACACGGTATTAGCAGACCCAGAAAACGCACAACACCCACAGCGTGAAGCAAGGGATAATAACACCACATTAGAAGAGCGTTTGCAAAACAGATTGGCTAAGGTCAACAATACTCTGGCGATAATTCAGGCCTGTATTGATAATGCAGAATGTGATGTCGGTGAAGAATTGTTAACAAAGATGCAGGAAAGACTTGAAACTCGTAAAGAGAAGATGGAAGCTTGCCTTGAAGACAAGACTGAATGCAAGCGCCCAGGTGGTCATGGTGAAGACGGACGACATGGCGACAAAGATGGACATGGCGAGCACGAAGGAAAGCGTGGCATGAAAATGCGCGGCATGAATTCAGAGCGAATGGCGCAAATGCAATCTCAACAAGCAGACCATGATGGCGCAGAAGATGTCGAAATTGAAGCATTAAGCGATTTGATCGGTGAATCAGAGCCAATGGCACGAAATTCAGCTATGGAAGGAAACTTCCTAATGTCCTGGCGATCTAGTCTTACTAGACTATTGCAGTGAGGCAAATCTCAAACGTCCAACATTATATGGCCTCAACGATTTATTGAAGGGTTCTTTATAACAAATCCAAGTGCATATTTATTTCAATAAATTGATGAGGTCTGACTCTAAACCCTCTAATCGATTTTGCGCTTATCAAGCGAGCGTGAAGACTTAACTTTGAATAAGAATCAGAGAAGAGGGTTGTATATGGAGCGTATCGAAGGCCAAGCGGGTCGGGCAAATATACCGGCCCGCTTGACCCTCCTTTTATCCGGATTCATGCTAATCTTATTACTCGCCTTACCCTTTGCTCTAGAC
Source organism: Candidatus Poseidoniales archaeon (assembly GCA_012959845.1). Classification (GTDB taxonomy): domain Archaea; phylum Thermoplasmatota; class Poseidoniia; order Poseidoniales; family Poseidoniaceae; genus MGIIa-L1. Next base: position 3,054 of record DUCL01000014.1, on the reverse strand, counting down.
AGTGATGTGGAAGCAGAAGCATTTGTCTACATTCTGTATTCACTCTTCTTGACCTGTATTGGAATATTAATCGGCATTGCTCTAACTTGGATACATGTCAATCCAGTAACGTTTTCAAATTTATCAAATAGTGAAATCCAATCAATTCAATCTACTTTTCAATCAAAACAAAATTCTACAAGAAATTTATTGACTGAAGGTGAAAAATATGTTATCAATTACCTTCTTGACAGAGACGGTACTTGTTGGCAGGCTCAACTGGTCAAGGATTCTAAAATGACCAATTCAACGATGAGTCGACTTTTGAAGAAGATGGAAAGTTCACAAAAAATTCATCGAATCAGAGAGGGCATGGGTAAAAAAGTAGTTTTAGCGGAGGGGTTTGAATGAAACAAAATACTGATTTAGTATTGCGCAGTGCTATTGTTATCACCTCGGTTATTGCAATCTTACAACTGGTTAGATTGATATTTTTCTTTACTTCTGGGCAGGAGATGCCGCATCGACCGAACTCTGTTAACGAGAAAAGGCTAATTACGAATTTAATTGCCACACTCCTGCTGTTAATGATTCTAAATTTGATTCAAAATCGAAAATCACTAATAATTGACCACAATAATAACTCGTTGTTATACCAACCACAAAATAGCAATGATTGGTCAAAAATAATCTTCATTACGCTCACAATTCTATTGCTTACTATGGCTCCAATGCTATTGGCTAGAGGACCTTTAGGGGGAATGTTTGACCCGCGTAGTGGTAGATTAATTATTCATATTCTCGGCTTAATTGCGATGATGATTCCTTCTTTGGTCATCGCTCTTCTAATCTACTATTTCGTTAAGACCGTAAAGCAGCGAAAGCAACTGCAGCGATTTCAAGAAATACAGAATATCAAGGATTATTCGGATGATGTTGGCGAGATGATATTATCACAAAACAATAATGAAGCCGAATAGAGAGATTGCTGCATCCATGTCAAATTGACGCCACTTATCTTGTTGCTTGGCACTTTCAATCTGCTTATATGTATGCGGTTGGGGTTAAGTAGTGGAGGCAAGTGCGACGGATTACCTCGCTTAGCTCAGTTGGTAGAGCACCTGACTGTAGTTGTAAAAACAAACGTCTCAGCAGACATCAGGGTGTCCCCAGTTCAAGTCTGGGAGCGGGGACCACTTCGATAGCATCAGATTTTATCGTGTTCCCCGCAACATGAGGGCTTGGACGACTATTGATTCTAACTTCGCTCCTAGTTCCAAATTAAGAGACTTTCTTTTGGATAATGAATTTTGGATGTTTTCCTGTAATAATTACTTCTTCACCCATGTGTTTTTCAATAGCTTTTTTCAATCCTCTTGGCATATCAAATAATTTGAGAAATTCAGTAACATGATTAGAATTAAAACCAATAGATTTCATATAAATTAATATTTTTTTGTTAATTTGTTGAAGATTTACGGGGCCTTTTTCGGAATTGAGAAATTCTAATATTTTGGTTCGGAATGCTACAATCTTATGAGAAGGTATCTCTTTTTGAAGTTCTTTTTCAGCATTTATTTCCACAACTGGAGGCTCTTCTTGTTCTTGTTTCTGTGGAGAATTATTGTTCAATTCCTTAGGCGTGTTCTTTACTTCTATTATCGACAACATTTCTTTTATCTCGTTGAAATAATCCTTTATCTTCTGTCTATTTTCATCAGAGTTGTATATTATTAATGATTCTCTTTGGGAAAACAATTGAAGTGCTTTTTTCTGCATTAATTCGACCATTACTTGTGGCTCTTCTATTTTGCTCCAATCAATTTCATCCCCCTCTTGGTCGACACTGTTTTGATAAATAAAGTGAACCGGACTTGTTCTAGTCTTTGAATCAAATTTACTTGCAATCATCAATTCTTTTAATTCAACCCAATTATTGCAAATATTTCGCTTGGATTCAATAAAAACAAGCATATCGCAAACCTTCCGATTATCCGCGGGCATTGCCAAACTCGGTCTCCCAGAACGACTTGCAGTTGAAAATCCTTCAATTGCCAATTTGGTTTTGCTTTTCGATTTCTTAGATACATTTTTTTCCTTGAAAGGTGTATTCTTCGAAGTGCTCATTTTGATCTTAGCATTTGATGTTTTGGAGGTGGATGGTGAAGAATCTGTTCCTAGATGTTCGTGTTTGCATTTTGGGCATCGAAAGTTCCCTGTGTGATCACTAGGTATGCGAAGTTGTTGCTCACATCCTTGCCCTTGACATTGAAGCACGATTTTCTCCGATAATCCAATTACCTCTTGGTGATTTTTTGTTGCTGATTTTAGAGATTTAATTGATCCAGAGGCTGACTTCATGGCGTTTCTGCCAACTTTTTCTGCTCGCTTCCACAAACTCAATTTCTCTTTGGGTGAAGTCGGGGTTTGAGATTCGTTGAATGAAAATGGAAACTTGATTTTTCTTTCTTGTGAGAATGCCGAATTAAGGGCAGAACATTGATTCAGAGCATCTTCATCGCCGTTAATTGATGCATGACACCAAATAATGAATATCTGAATAGATGGTTTGATTGCTGGCCAGCGATTCCTGATATCGTCGATTTTGGTTGTACCTAATGCTGCTATCATCACAGTATTGCGGGCGAAATTACACTTTTCGCAAAGAGGAATGATATTTGTTTCTCGCTCATAGCCTCCAAGAAATGTTGGGTGAATGTGTTCTTTCGTAAGAGGATTGGTTTTAGAATACTTTTCATTGCAAAGAGGGCATTCAAGTGATCTAAGTATCCATTGTTTCCGTTGCTCAGGAGTCCACTGTCGTTTAGGTGAGCGATTTCGCCGCCCTTCGATATAATCAACCGCATCCTGGATTCGGGGTGAATAATTTTTAATGAGTTCAGCGTTCATTTAATCACTCTCTATTGTTAGGGTGGCCTGTAAAAACTAATGACTCATGCTGTATTGTCAACTGCTTCACCACCTTCACTCTTAATAGCCCTAAGCATATCTTTGCAATTTTTTTCCACATTCAAGGCAAGAATGAACTTATGATGATATGAATCTGCTTCTTTC
>DUCL01000013.1 GCA_012959845.1 Candidatus Poseidoniales archaeon | reverse complement strand
TCGAGATTTTGATCTACTTCATCGAAGTAGTAGAATGGGCTCGGGTCATAATCTTGAATTGCGAAAATCAAAGCCAGTGCTGCCATTGATTGCTCACCACCAGATAATTGATGCCGTGTGACCTTAGCAGATTTTCCGCGTGGTTGCGCCCATAACTCTAGACCACCCTTGAAAGGTTCTTTTGGATTTTCAAGGAATAATTCGCCTCGGCCTCCATCGCTCAATGCTTCATATGCAACCTTGAAATTCTCATTGACCTTCTCCAATACTCCTAACAAGCGTTCCTTTCTTTGTGATTCTAATTGTTCTGTTACATCCAATAGGTGTTTACGTCTAGCCTGTAGAGTTTTGAAATCATCCTTCATTCCATCGAGGCGCTCTTGACAATGGTCATATTGCTCAATTGCAAGCATATTGACTGGCCCATATCCTTCAAGGCGACGTTCAATTCCTCTAACCTTCTTTTCTGCATCTCCTACGCTTGGTAGAGTGATATCGCTTGTTGCTGGTTCAATACCTGCATCGGACATTTCAGATAATAATTCATCCAGTGTATCCTGCTTCAATGATAGAGAACGTCCGATTTCTTCTGCCATTTGTGTGCGTGATGTTGCATCGTTTGATTTCTGAGTTAAATCTGCTCTAAGCGAAGCCCTTTCTTCAACTAATTGAACACGCTCATTTTCTAATCCTTGATTTTCTTCAAGGAATTCAGAACGCTCAAGTTCCTTGGCTGTTAATTCTATAGAATCGGTTGCTATAGCGGCTTGCATCTGGTCAATCTTGTCACTACGGGAAACGATAAGTACCTCTATTGTGGTTATTCTTTCGCCGAATTCTACAACTCGATTATTGAGCAACTCTCTATGATCTGAGCCACTGCCAAGTGCGTCTTGTGCCCTATTTCTCAATCCTTGGGCTTCCAATCTCTTGACTTCTGCCTTGTGTAATCTTTCCTTTAGGTGTGCAGGGCTAGCATCTTCCAGAGCTGTTTGGGCTGTAGCCCTATCAAGTTCTGATTGTTCGAAATTCTTTTGCCCATTATCCAAAGCGGTAAGTGTTTGACTTGCCTGACTTTCTAATGTGCTTAATTTTCTTTCACAATCTGCAACTGTACCTAATGACTTGTTGTGATTTGTTCTGGCTTGCTTTAGTTCAGCACGCCATTCTTGTTGTTTTGTAGCATGTTCTCCATCAGATAGATCATTGATTTTTGCCCGGACTTGCAATTGTACCTTTCTTGCATCTGCCAAGGCCCCATTCACAGTATCTGACATCAATCTAAGACGTTCAACCTCTGCGGTTAAACTCTCAACTTCGTTAGCGCCCTGAACTCTGCCTCCGAAAGATACTGACATTTTTCTCTTTGAACCGCCTATCATCGCTCCGCCTGTTTCTGTAACATCACCACGCAGTGTCACCAATCGTACACCACCCATATTTGCCCTAGCAGTAGACATTGAATCTACAATCAGTGTATTTCTCAAAGCAAAACGAACTGCGATATCTATTCTAGGGTCGTAATCAAGTAATTCGTAAGCAAATCCGATGACTCCTGGTTTCCTTGCGACCATCACAGCCTTACCGGCTGCTCTTGTATTTGCCAATCGGTTTAGAGGAAGGAATGTTGCTCTTCCAGCCCTCTTCTCCGAAAGCCATTTGATGGCATTTGCTGCTACTTCGTCATTCTCAACAACGACCGAAGTCATTCCGCCGCCTATTGCTGCCGCCAATGCATCATCATGTGAACTATCTTTTGGAGCACATAATTCAGCAATTGTTCCGATAATTCCGCGTAATTCTCCTCTATCTCTTGCCGCAATAATGGCTGCTGAACCGCCTGCTAAACCTTTAGCACCAATTCTTGTTTCCATTTCATTTCTTGCACTGATTAATTTTCGTTCGGTTTCCCGAAGGCGATTCTCGACCAGTTGAGACTCTTCTGTCAATCTAGATTCGGCATTTTGTGAAGCGTGTAATTCCTTTGCTAGTTTTACTCTATCTTTTTCTGGATCTGCGCTACCAAACTCTTCGCCTTTAAGTTCAAGTTCTTCAAAGGCCATACGCGCTTCCTCAGCAGCATCTTGGGCTGCAACCAGTTGTTCTTCTATCACTTCTGCTTGAGCTGCTGTGCGGTCAACTTCGCTTTGTGCATCTGCCATCGCTTTCCTACAGATTTCGACATTCTCAGTTGCCTTTGATAAGTTGCGTAATAATTGAGCAGTTGATTCCCCTGATGATTCTAGTAATTTGCTAACAGCGGCCTCTTCTTGTTCCGCTTCTTTGAAGGCGATTTTGGCACTTTCTAAATCGCCTCTTGCTGAAGTCAGACTATCTGCAAATTCTGATAATGAATTATTTGCTTCTTGAAGACTAGTAAGCAAATCTTGTAACTCAAGTTTATCTTCGCTATCCTTTTCCTCAGCATCTCGAATTAAATCCCCATTGGTGGCAATAGTTACTTGTAATTGCTGTATCTGTTGCTGTAACCCATTACTATCGCCCCCCATTAGAGCCTCTATTTCTTTCTGTAATTCGCCAATTTTGTCCTCTAATCCAAGAAGTACTTTGCTTCCTTGCTTTACTTCGTCTTTCAAGTCATTAGATTCTGCAATATATCTGCTTTGTTCGTTGACTTGATATGCAATTTCAGATTTTTGAGATGCATACTTTGCCTGGTAAGAAATAACTCTTGACTCAGTAAGTTCTGCTACCAAATCGCGTACTTTTATCGCAAGGTCTTTCTCCTTACGTAATTCTTTGAGGCGACCCTTTTGTTCCTCTTCTAGCATAGCGATTCTTTCAATATATCCTTCAACTTGGTCTCTTTGTTTGTCGGCCTTTCTGATTTCATCATCGTATGAAGTCACTCCTGCAACGCCATCGAGTACCTTGCGACGCTCTTTAGAAGTCATCTTCGCTAGTTTTGTTACATCTCCTTGAAGAACGATGTTGTATCCATCTGGGCGCGCATTTGCTGCACCGAGAAGACGGTGGAATGATTTTTGACTGCTCTCTGCACCATCCAATAAATATTGAGTTACTACATTATTTGCTTTTGTTAATCGCACAGTGCGAGATAAACGAACTTCTTCAGAATCTAGTGGAAGGCGACGGCGCCCATTGGATAGTTTTGGATTCGCAAAGACCAATGTCACTGAACATGAACGCGCAGGCTTGTTGTTTTTGCCACCATTGAAAATCAAATCTTTTGAATTTTGTGCCCTGATCACTTTGTTTGAACGCGGCCCTAATACGAATTGAATCGCATCACCGCAATTTGATTTGCCTGAACCATTTGGCCCAGTAATCGCTGTGAACCCTCTATCTAAAGGAACTGTTACTTCTCCCTTAAACGATTTAAAATTACAAACTTCAAGTGCTTTAAGATACATCCCTATCCCTCTTTGTCGGGAATTTCCCCCCGACCTCAATTCCAACACCCAATCGCGATAGGTATTAAACAATCGCTTTCTAAGGATTCAGTGAAGCGCTTTTGAATACCAAATAAAAAAAGCCAAACGCGATTTATTGAGGGTGCAATCTGTTATTGACTGCATTCAATAATAACTCACAGTGAGCCTCTTCCGCCACATTTCGTACAACCTGCGCCTGCGCAGTATGGGCATGTAGCAAATACCTTTACTCCATAACTTGACTTTTGCATTGATAAATTATGGTCATTTCTTAATAATTTGGAAGTTCTTGATAATGCAACAGCATCACCTTCGATTGCATTTGGCCTTTGATTGAAAGTTGACCTGAATTTATCTGCGACCACTCTTCTTCTTTCGATTGAAGTTTGTGTTAGTTGCTGTGCTTCGGAATCCAAATATTTGGGGCCTCGCAATAAAAATGCTCCAACGATTGCAATGCCTATTTGGACCATCCACGGAGATACATTGATGGGCATCAGTTCCGCTAACCCTGTGGAATTAGCAGGTGTTGGTAGTAATTGCAATCTGTCAAGAATTGCAAGTAAGAATAACGCTCCTCCGGTGACCACTGCGAGTTTTCTAGATCTTTTAAGCCAACCAATATTTTTGGGTAATTTGAATCTGCCTGCAAAAATTAGTACTAAGCCTTCTAAAGCCATGATGAAATCTGCCCCATCCCAATCACCGGTTGAGCCTAAACAGTAACTTTGACCGCCACTATTGAGGCTCTCTGATATTTCATCAAAAGAACAATGTGGCTCGGTCATTTTCAACACATCAATTTTTGAATTGGGTGCGCCATCTATTGCAGCTGGCGCAACAATACCAAGTTGAACATTGGAGATGACGAATAATATGATTGCAATACCAAACGTGGTTGCAATCTTCCTCCTCAACCCCGCCATGTACCTCTTTATCCTCATCTATGCCATAGTGCTATCGCAACCGATGGCGTGAAGAAGTGCGGAGTTGTGGCAATACTAATGAGGACGAGTGGCGCTTCTCAAATCGTCATAATCGGTAGTGGAATCGCCGGATTATTTTGCGCCATTCGACTTGCAAATGCTGGGCATCTTGTCAAGGTAATTACCAAACAAAGGCCTATTGATTCTTCAACAAATTGGGCCCAAGGAGGAATTGCTGCAATCCTTGACAAAACAGATGGTATTGGCCTAGCGTCACACATTGAAGACACCTTGAAAAGTGGTGATGGAGAATGCGATGTTTCAGTTGTCAATAGCGTCATTGGCGAAGCGGGTGATAGGATTCAAGATCTTCTGGACATTGGTGTTATTTTTGAAAGGGGCACTGACGGTGAGTTCCATTTGGCTAAAGAAGGAGGTCATTCAAATCGGCGCATATTACACTCCAAGGATGCTACTGGAAAAGAGATTGAAAGGGCTCTTAGCCAAACTGCTGAGCAGCATGAAAATATTGAATTAATGCCAAATAATCTGGCGATTGACCTAATTCAGGCAGAACATGGTAACCCAAATGCGGGTATAGCGGGTGTTTGGTGTTTGGACCAGAATACTCAAGAAGTGATGACAGTACATGCTGACACCTTAATCTTAGCAACTGGAGGTTTTGGCCAATTGTGGCATCAAACTACCAACCCAAAGGTCGCTACTGGTGATGGTTTGGCAATGGCTTACAGAGCAGGTGCAAGAGTCAAAAATCTCGCATATATTCAATTCCACCCCACTGCATTGGCTACAAAAAGTGATAGACCATTCTTAATCACTGAAGCGATGCGAGGAGAAGGAGGGGTAATACTTGATGATGAAGGCTTAGACAAGTGGCAAAAGCAGTGCAAGAAAGTTGCCGCAATAGTATCCCCTGAGCAATATTCTTTCACATTAAAGCACTCAGCGATGGGTTCTATGGCAACACGTGATATCGTTGCTAGGGCGATTGATAAACAATTGAAAATTACAGGAAAGTCACATGTTTATCTCGTCACATCACATTTGGATGAAACTCTTCTCAACTCTCATTTTCCAACTATTAGTTCAAGATTGAAGAGACATGGTTTGAAACTTGGACATGACCCTCTACCCATATCTCCTGCTGCACATTACGCGGTAGGCGGCCTAGATGTCGACGATATCGGGCGCCCTTTCGTTAGAGAAAGTGGCAAGATTTTTCCACGATTATATGCAATTGGTGAAGTTGCATGTACTGGGATGCACGGTGCAAACCGATTGGCATCAAACAGTTTGTTAGAAGCGGTGGTATATGCTTCAAGGACTGCTGAACACATTATCTCAAATCCACCAACCAATTATCAAAAAGAACAACCACATTGGAGAGCAGATGGCCTTGACAACCTCTTTGAGCATGCACCTGTAGTTCATGACAAAAATGAATTAAGACGAACCATGTCGCAAGAAGTAGGAATTGTTAGACGATTTAGTCGATTAAATAGGGCTGCTAGACGGCTGGAATTACTAGGACAAGAAGTTGATAGATTATGGAGAACTTCAATACCTACTCGGTCAATTATTGAGTTGCGAAATTTAATTTTAGTTGGACAACTTGTTACCGAAGATGCTATCGCAAGAAAGGAAAATTGTGGACTTCATTTCAATCAGGACCTGGTCAAGGAGTGATCAGTTCAATAATTGAAGCGAGCATGTTGTTCAATGGAGTACTAATACCAAGTTTCTCACCTCTGTTAGCGATTTCCCGATTAAGAACCGAAATTTCAGTAGTAATTCCTTCCTTTACATCTTCAAGCATACTACAAGAGTTTGAAGATGTTAAAGTCAATACTTGTCTTAATTTCTCTTCCAATTGCTGATTCGTTCCGACATCTATCTGTTCTGCCCTAGCAACATTAGCACCTTCTATCATGGTAAATACGGCATTGGCAAACATCTCTGTTTCCAACAACTCTCCGTTTTTCACTCCTGCTAATGCTGCAAGCGGATTTATTGCAATATTTATCAGAACCTTATTCCAAACTAAATCGCGACCATCTTCCACGATTTCACAATTTATTCCACTGCCTGCGATACTATCACTGAAAGTTTGTAATTTTTCACTTTGTGATGTTATTGCTGCTGCAAGATTTAGTTGACCCTTTCCCGCCCATTCAACTGACGATTGAATTGGAATGTTTGCTCCGTGTGTTGTTGAAGCGTATACTACTCTGTGTATTCCAAGTTCACTGGACAGCCTCTCAGCATGGCCCAATCCATTGGTAATAGCGAAGGCAATACCATCTGTTTTGAGTAATTTGCCAGCCAACATACTTAGAGAATCAAGTGAACGTGCTTTTCCTGCAATTATTACTACATCAGAACTACCGTCAAACCGACTAGGTATGCCAGCCTCATCAAAAGTCAACTCAAATCTTTGACTTTCAACAGAAAATGATTCTTCCCCGATAACATCAATTCCATTTGTTGCAATCATCGCTAAATGTTCACCGCGGCCGTGAAGATGAATTTCATGTTCAGTACGCGATAATAAAGCGCCAAATAATGTTCCAATTGAACCGACACCCAAAATAGAAATTTTCATTTTCACACCTCAGATATAGCTTCCTAAATGTATCACTACGCTACCATCTTGATGACTAATCCACATTGTTGAAAAAGTACTATTCGATGGTGCGAAATTATATTCGGTAAGGCCTTGTTCAAGCGATGCTGAACTACTAATGATTTGCCATTGCGAACCACTGCCCTCATGTGTCACCATCACTGGAACAGAGATGTTTGATGGATTATAGAATGAGAATGTGGACATGTTATTTGATGCAATAAGAGTCCCATTTATCGCTGCCGCCCAAATATTAGTCCATAAGCGATAACTGATGTTCGAACGAACCAAGATTAATTCAGGTCCTTGCTCTACTGCAAATGTTGTTTGAGGGTTTGGATTTAACTGATTTTGGCACAAGCTAACATTCACTCCATCTTCCATCAACAATGTCAAATTAGTCTCATTTACAATCAATGGAATTTGGCCGGCATTTCTTACACTCATATCCCAAACCCATTCTCCATCCTGTGGACTTGGCGGTATACTAATATGGGCATCTATTGGACATTGTTCACCTTGTGTAAGAAGTCCACCCATCTCAAATTCAGCACCTAATCCTCGCAATTCATCACTGTATAAGTTCCAACCATCCTGTGGAACTATTGCTTTCAATGGTTTTGCTGGCATCGTACCTGCGAAAATATTGCCGTTTAATGAAATATGATTTAGATCCCATGCCCTCAATATTATCGGGTCTAACCCAATTACGCAGATATTTTCAGGTATTTCACTCAAATTAGCATTCATATCGGTTTGACCTTCAATCCAATACAACCTAGTTTCAGTAGTAAAAGCAGTGTTATCGTTAGGGAAATTGACTAGTAGCGAATCATCAGGCCCTAGATTGCCATTTAATTTGATGCAACGTTTTATTTCGCCATTATCCTCAATAAGTTGCCAATTTGAGATAGGATAAACTGCTAAGGCTGGACTAACTTGGAGAGTTTGTAAATTGTAAACGTCATCGGTCCTCATTACCAAAGTGATATTTTCGCCCATTGGCGAATCGGTTGGATGACTCCAACTAATATTCAATCCAAAGGTTGCAACTCTTCCAGGCAATAGGTCTTCTCCACATCCTAACCCGTTAATATCAAGTGAATCTTCTCCTTTACAATTCCATTCATACTGCCACTCGCCAATTGATTGGCTACCATCTCTAACCACATCGATAGCATAAGAAAGTTCAACAAAAGAAGGATTGTTCACATGAATTGTCAAGTTGGTCGTCCAAACACCATCATCGCCCCTTGATGCTGCCTCGATTTCACCAAATTGAAATTCTAATGGTGCTTGCCACTCATCATGCAATAATACTGGAGATTGACTTGG
>DUCL01000012.1 GCA_012959845.1 Candidatus Poseidoniales archaeon | reverse complement strand
GTCTCCTTTTATCTCATAACCAACACCACTTTTGGCATCCAATAACTCGATATGTCCTGGGAATAGGTCTTGTAATTTTTCAAATTTCTCTCTATCATCAAACTTCAGTTCAAGGGGCAGTAATAACGTATCATGGCCACTTGGACCCAAACCTGTATGATGGTCAATTGCAAATAATTTATTGGTGGAAGCAAGGTTGGTCATCAACCATTCCGTCAGCATGGTAGGGCCCTTTTCTAATTTTGAACCACCATACTGAATTGCTGTTGGATATTGATATTGTCCTTCGGCTACTGCTTGCTTTAAATTGTCAAAACCATGTCTTAATATCAACATCAAGGCACGAATATTGAATGAAGGCTCTCTCTTCTTAGGTGCTGTCTTGGGATTGATGAAATCCTTTACTTCCTCATATCCTTCTGGCACTCCACTATAATGCTCATCAGTGCGAAGGAAATTTCTATTCAAATCGACATTATTCTCGTTAAATCGCCTCCACCAAGCCATTCCATACGGGTTGACTGCATGAATAAAAATAACCGCGTGATCATCAAAAGTTGGTGATTTGGCTAATTTGTCCATTATTGACAACTGGATTGCAGAGCCAGGGTAACCTTCTACGCCATGCACCCCGCTACTCGACATTATCGCCTTTCCCGAATCTAGCGAACCAATCACTGCAATATCTATCGCTAACTCTTCAGCCTCTGGACCTTTTATTCCAAGTTTCAAACGTTGATGGCTAACATTATGGCCAGCAGAAGTCAATTCTTGACAAGCAATTGCAAATCTCCCTGCTGCCTCAGCATAGGACTTTGAGAACCACAGGCGTGCCAACACAACTAATGCCAGCAATGCCAAAGCCATGAGGCCTTCGCATCATTTTTATTGCTCAAATACTTCAACCTCTACTGTTTTCTTGACAAAATTTGTGAATTTCCCTTCGAATCGTGTCGCCCTAACGGTATGGTTGTCAATCCAATGATAATTTCCACCCCTTGGTTTATTGTAAAGAACTGCATGATATTGGAATCCGTGTTTATCCAACCACGCTTCAGTAACCTCTGAATGTTCACTCAATCGACTTGTGAAGAAGGTGATGATATGCCCTTCCTCATACCAGCCATTGATTACTTTTACAACACCGTCATACAATTCAGCCGTTTCCATGCGCCATGGCTCTTCATTTGGAACATCTTCACAGACTGTTCCATCGATGTCAATCATTAGATTCTTCATGCCCTCTGGTAATGTTGGGCTCATTTTTTCTCCGCGCTCATCGCTGATATCAACCAATTTGGTCATAAAACAAATTGCAAAGCCCGTAGCACATGAACTATCCGATAATTATTCTTGCATAACTCCGGCTAAAAACATCATCAATGCGCTACGAATAGGCATTAATGGTCTCCAACCATCTCCATCACATGCAACTAAGACTTGATGGATTGATTCTAAATCTGGCCGAGGATGTTCATTATCATCAACCTTGCTTATCGCTTCAACCTCAATGATTGGTGAAGGAGGGGTTGTCAAATGCTGTGCAGAAAACGTCCCACTCTTTCCAGCCATTGTCCTTGAAAATAAGAGTTTCATTTCCTCAACAGTTTGATCATCCGACCACGCCCTTCTCCCAGAAATATTGGCGTTGCTGGGAAATGGCTGGTCACTAACCAGTATCCGAACGATAGAATCTGCTATGTCCATCTCTGAAACCCACCAGTGCCTTGGCCGCGAATCCGAAGCAATTGTTTGATTATTTGTTATTGCATTATACCAGTTTTCTATTACTGGACAACACCAAGAGTCATCACAAGCAGTGGGTATCATGTGACTGATTATCAGATGAGAGTCGATTTCACTAGTATCGACATCTATCTTTTCAAAACCAGGGGTTATCAAGATAGTTTCGCTACCATCAACACCAATCGATGATTGCTCGGTATCGCTTAGATAAGGGCCTAATCCCAACAAAATCATTCTATGGCCTTGTGCAATCGCAGTTGCCTCAGATTTGAATAATTGTGAATTTGAATATTTTAACTCGGTAGAAAACATCTGCTCTACCCATTGGTAATCAACATCCGGAATAACAATCTTCACATCTGCCCGAATCAATCTAGAAATGAGTGACCTGCCTAGACAGCTGTCGCTGCCACGAAGATGAACAACAGGATTTGCCATATTCTGTGCCAATCGTCTTCATCACTTGAAAGCAACCATGCAAACGCTATCATTCTGAACACCTGTGAGTAGGGCTAATAATTAGTCTAATTTTCCAATTGAAAAAACAAAAATACACTTGAAAATATAATGCGGAATGCAGTGGTTTTCAGTGGATGAAACCAAGCCTCAATCTGAACAAAATAGATCCCTTGTGTATTATTGCGCAATTCGATAATACTCCCTTCAGATAATAATAAACTTTCAATTAGAAAAAGGTTCAATTTACACATTTTTCGCAATATCGTTACAAAATTATTACCATATGATTCTCAAACTGCTTGCAAAGCTAACAACTCTATGATTCCTATTGTAAAATTAATTATACGACACCACCGATAATTGAATTGGTATCGCTTTTTCAATTGGAGTTAGAATAAATTATACGACATTTCAATTGGATTTCGCTTTTCAGAAGGGCAAGAGTATAAGACCCCCCACTAACGAGCATTAAGTAAGCCGGACTACACCGGCACAAGGAGATGGGAAAAATGGTAAAAGACAAATATGACATCCAGGAGTTAATCCAAAGAGATGTTTATGTGAACGATAAGAAGGTTGGGACGATAGTCGGAGAACGACATCATCCTAACGAAGCCAGAGTGCAATCTATGAGGATCCAAGTTGATTCAGAGGTTGCAGGAGAATATATGCGTAAGCCTGCTGAACTTGCACCGCTGCCAAAGGAACTAGTGCACAGTATCCGCAATGATGGAACTGTAAGACTTTCAAAGTCGATGCGCGAATTACAACGCCGGTGGAGAAATACAGTACGTATTGATGAAAAATTATACGCACCTGATGAAATGCTAGACAGAGCCGTACTAGATAATCAAGGAGATGAAATTGGAGTTATCACTGATTTGTTCAAAGTTAAGCGCACTTACAAGGGCGTTATTGTTCAAACAAGAATTGCAATCCAAAAGCAATTCGGCGTAGAGATGTTCATTCGAATACCAATCACTGCCTTTTCTCGAACAAGAGATAAACTTGACGAAGTAGTGCTATCACGTAACTTTGAAAAAGTAATGAACTTACCTTCTTACATAACAATAAACAGTTTAGAAGTAGAGTGATTGTAGTAAAAACGCTACACTGTTCGACCACGAACCCCAATGATGCCGGGGCTTTGTTATTCCGTCACTCTTATGACGGGGTTGCGAGTCGGCGAAATTACCCAAGCGCGGGTAGCTTAGTCGGTTGGAGCACCCGGCTGATAACCGGGAGGTCGCAGGTTCAAGTCCTGCCTCGCGCATTAATCCTAATTTCATCGTTCAGAATCGCCTCCAGCAAGCGAGGCAGGACTTGAACTAGGCTTGAACTGAACAACAAAAATCAATACGACCGTTCAAGCCTTTAGTTCAAACAACCAATTCCATTTACTATCAACGGTTGTTCGACAATAAAAATCCCTGCCCCGCACACCAAATAACAATTTATTAAGAGATTTCAAACATTCTCTCATTTGCGAGTTTAGAAGTAAAGAACATGAAGGGGCGGCGCTCGCCTATACATGAGGCAGCCCCCATGGTAGTCCTATCCGGAAGTAATTCGAGATTGCTTGCAACTCAACTTGCCGAGTCTTTGGGTTGGACACATCATAGCCTTGAAACAAGACGCTTTCCAGACACTGAAGGCTACACTCGTATCCCAGAAGAGATAATTGATGATGTGCGAAGTGAGCCTGTTGTTTTGGTTTCTAACACGTTTCCGGATGCTGGAATTATTGAAACGATGTTGATGTTAGAAGCAATCAATGATGTTAGAAGCGGCAACATGGAAAATTTGCGTGAAATTGGCCCTCAGCAATTGCCAGATGTAGGCCCAGGCATTCTACTAGCAATCCCATACTTTGGATATTCACGACAGGATAAGAGATTCAAACCTGGAGAAGCAATTTCCGCTCGCGCCATTGGACAATTGTTAGCATCGCGTTGTGACGGAATCATCGTCTTTGATTTACATGCACCAAAGGTATTGGAGGATTTGCCTGTTCCAGTAGCATTTACTTCTGCAATGCCTGAACTTGCTAAACACTTACAAGAAACTGTGGCACCAGATTTCATTCTATCTCCTGACAAGGGTGCAATAGAAAGGGCGAGTGAAGTTGCTAGGACAATCAATTGCCAATTTAGTTATCTTGAAAAGACCCGAATTGATGCTCACACCATTATTCACAAAGCAAAGGATTTGGATGTTGATGGAAAGAAGGTTGCTATCGTTGACGATATGATCGCTACTGGCGGAACAATTTGTCGTGCTGCTGAGGCACTACGAAGTCAAGGGGCTATCGAAGTTCATGCTGCTTGTTCACATGGGTTATTCACAGGTGGTGCAATCGCTAGATTACTGCGATATGTTGACGGAGTACATGCAACCGGTAGCCTTTCTAACCCGAGAGATGTTATCTCCGGCGGACCTGCTTTAGCACGTGGAGTCAATGAACTAATGGAAAGGCTGGATTGGAATAATTAGTCGCAGTGTGCCTTTTAACCCCTAATCAATAGATAATAATCAGCAATGTTTGGTTTATTGTCTTAACCGTCGCGCTTTAATATGTGAGGTATAGGCGCAGGACTGCCTTACATGAGGATGGAGTGATTCCAATGAATGTACACGTTAAATTTGAAACCCCAAGCGAAGTCTCTGATAAAATCTACGAGATGATTACTGCAAACACCAACGGCCGCCTAAAAAAAGGTAGCAATGAAGTGACCAAGACCGCTGAGCGCGGAACCGCTCAATTCATCATTCTAGCAGAAGATGTGAACCCACCAGAACTATTGGCTCACATCCCTCTCATTTGTGAAGAGAAAGGAATCCCATACGGATATGTTCCTTCTCAAGAATTCCTTGCACAGGAAGCAAACCTTCCAAAGGGTGTCCAAGCAGCATCGATTGCTATTATGGAAATCAAAAAAGGTGCACAAGAAAAATTCAACGAAGTTGTAGAACTCATCAACGGCCTAAAGGCTTGAGTTCCATTGAAAATAGGAGATGGAAAAGATGAGTGAAGAATTAGGAGGATGGCCTGCTGAAGTAGTAGAGATTGTTGGTCGTACTGGTATGACCGGTGAAGCTACTCAAGTAAAGGTCCGTGTCAACGATGCACCAAACCCACGTGACGTGGGTCGCATCATTACTCGAAATGTTTTGGGCCCAATTCGCGTTGGCGATTTATTGATGCTCAAGGATACAGGTCGCGAGGCCCGTAAGATTGGTGGACGGTGAATAATATGCCTGAACGTAGAATTTGTTCTTTCTCTGGTGAGGAAATTGAGCCTGGAACTGGAATGATGTTTATCCGTCGTGATGGAAGCGTATTGTGGTTCAAGAACTCTAAGGCCCGTAAGAATATGCTCGCCCTAAAGAGAAATAGCCGCAAGGTAAAGTGGACTCGCCACTTTGTCAAGGGCGGAATCCTTTGATATCTTTTTGAGATATTCATTCAGCCGTTCCAATTGGAACTGATATCAAAACAGTACAAACTATTCTTTTTTAGTTTGTTCTTTGTTCTTTTGTGGTTTGAATACTACGAAGTAAAGTGATATTAGAATCAGTCCGAAGGTGATTACGGCTTCGGCACTAAATTTATCAGGTAATACATCATTAAAATCATGTATTAATGATTGGAAATCTCTGAATAAAAACATATCAAAAAGCATTACTGCTCCTAGGGTTCCACCAGCAAAACCCATAGTGGAATTAATCCCACCTCTGCTGATTATGAACCCATATATCACTGCAAGAACTGCGCTAACCAAAGCCATATCATTCCAATTATAATACACACCTGGAAGTAAGTTCTTTCCTTGAAATAGAACTACCTAGAATCAATGCCCAAAAACCTGCTGAATCGGCTCTATGCCTACTCCCCTCGCCCATAATGGCCGATAGAGATTGATTGAATAATACTGTTGCATGTATTGATAATTCTATTTTCTATTAGGGGATTTGGTTTTAAAGGGGCCGCTGGTGGCTCGTTTTGGTGAACACTATGGAGACTACCTACATTATGATCAAGCCTGATGGCGTACAACGTGGCCTTGTTGGAGAAATTATTGGACGATTTGAGCGCAAAGGACTCAAATTAATCGGATTAAAATCCGTTGTTCCAAGTCAAGAAATCGCTGAAGCACACTATGCATGTCATGCACAACGCCCATTCTATCCTGGACTAATCAAGTTCGTAACATCTGGACCTGTCGTCTGTATGGCTTGGACTGGCGTTGATGCTATTGCTGTTGCTCGCACCCTAATCGGTGCAACAAATGGACGTGAAGCAGCACCTGGTACTATTCGTGGCGACTACGGCATGGATATGGGCTACAACATGATTCACGGCTCTGATGCTGCTGAAACTGCTGAGTTTGAACTCAACCTTTGGTTCCCTGAAGGTCTCATGCAATGGGACAACTTGATGGGCGCTTGGGTTTACGAGTGAAACTGACCAGTGAACCACCTGCTGGCCGGACGGTGAGGAAAATGACTGAAGAGCAGGAAAACTCCGATTCTAAGGACATTGATACTGCTGAACAAGTGGTTGAAGAAGTCAAGAAAGGACATAACCGCCAACCAATTGTATCTGTGTTAGGTCATGTTGACCATGGCAAAACTAGTGTCTTAGATTTAGTTCGCTCTATCGGAAGTGAACGACAAGCCAGTGTAATGGATAGAGAGGCTGGAGGAATTACTCAACATATTGGAGCTACTGAAGTTCCTGCTGATATTCTCAATGAAACCTGTTCAAAGATGATGCGTGGAAATAAATTCAAATCACCTGGATTACTCTTTATCGATACCCCCGGCCACCATTCATTCGTTTCACTACGCAATAGAGGCGGTTCAGTATCTGATATTGCAATCTTGGTCATAGATATCATGGAAGGACTACAGCCACAGACGATTGAGTCGCTGAAAGTATTACGAGATTCAAAAACTCCTTTCGTAATCGCTGCCAATAAAATTGACCGTATTCATGGATGGATGTGCGAAGAAAACCGCTCTTTTATTGAATCATTAAAAGACCAACGTGAAGACGTAATAGATTTGTTTGAAACAAGATATTGGAAATTACTTGGACAGTTTTCTGAACATGGATTCAATATTGAAAGATATGATCAAATCAAAGATTTCCGCAATAACGTCGCATTAGTACCAATGAGTGCGAAAGAAGGAGAAGGATTACAAGATTTATTGACGGTAACTGTTGGACTGGCTGAGAGATTCTTGGAAGATAGATTAACTGATACATTGGGCTCAACACAAGCCACCGTCTTAGAGGTTCGAGAAGAAATAGGAATGGGTAAAACCATTGATATCATTCTTTATCGTGGTGGATTAAAGGTCGGTGATAAGATAATGTTAGCGGGACCTGATGGCCCTTATAGGACACATATCAAGGGATTGAAGCGCCCTAAGGGAATGTCAGAAATGCGTGATGCTGGTAAGCGCTGGGTCAATTATGAAGATGTTGAGGCTGCTTGTGGTGTCAAAATTGTTGCACCTAATTTAGAAGGGACAATCGCAGGAACTACTCTTCATCTAGCAAATACAGAAGAAGAAGAGGATATTGCTAAACAAGCAATTCGCGATGAGTGGAGAGGTATTTTCAATCAAATGCCAATTATGTGCAATCAGTGTAATGAGGTATTCTCTCGAATTGACTTCAAGAGCCACGCCCAAGAAAGAGGCCCTTGTCTTGATGCTGAAGAAGAAAAGAAAGGAGTTGTCATCAAGGCTGATACTGTTGGTGGCTTAGAAGCCCTCGCTTTTGAATTGTTCAAATTGAAAATCCCTGTACGAAGAGCAACAGTTGGAGTTGTTAACAAAAAGGACATATTAATGGCTCAAAGTGCTAAAGAACCACTATACAAAATAATTCTTGGTTTCTCAACCAAAGCAAATTCTGAAGTTGTTGAAAGTCTTAAATCCGAAGATGCTGAAATAAAATTCATCAGTGGTGAAATAATTTACCATGTACTGGATGAATACGAGGAGTGGAGAGAACAGGTACAAGCAGAAATTGAGGCTGAATTAAGAGAATCTTTGGTTTATCCTGGCCGTCTTCTCTATCTCAAAGACCATACATTTAGGGCCAAAGGACCAGCGATTGTCGGAATGAGAGTTGTTGCTGG
>DUCL01000011.1:4181-8399 GCA_012959845.1 Candidatus Poseidoniales archaeon | reverse complement strand
CAGGTCGTTCACATTTAATCCATGCAACAGCGCAAGGTATTGCAAGGAGAATGGAAGGTTTGGTATTCTTAATTAGTGCAGTTGATTTGATTGGACTGAAAACACTTCCTGAAGATTGGCAAGATGCATTAATTGGAGCGAGTCTGCTGGCAATTGATGATGCCCATCTTATTGCAGATGATGATTTATTGGCCAACCAAATTGGACAAATGGTTGACCATGCAATAAACTTGGGCGTTCATGTTATTCTAACAAGTTTGGATTCACCAGAGGAATGGCCTTCTTCCCGTCTTTGGGATATTTGCCGTAATTCGGCACAGACTCATCTACAAGTTCCAACCGCAACAAGTTTAGTAATGTTCACAAGAAGATTAGCTGGTTCAAGAAATCTAATGCTAGATGATGGACAAATGGCTAGCATTGTCACATACAACCATATTGGCTGGAGAAGTACTATTGCTAATTTTGACAAAATAGCGCTTGCAATTGAAGCTGGGGATGACATCGTTGATGGCGAGGATGTAATTCTCGCTCTAAGCGAAAAATCAACCCGTCTAACCGTAGAGCAAGATGAAATCGTTCGTCAAAGTGTTGATGATATTGCAACTAGATTAATTTCTAACGCAGTTGATACAGTCTATTCCGAACATGATATTGGTGGAATTGACTTAAAGCGTGAAATCCCAGAACTAGGAGATGATGGTTACTTACCGCCGCAATGGAATGCGGATGAAATGATTATGGATGGTGAAGAAATGCTTGAAAAGTATGTTCATACAACACTTGAAGACTTGACACCAGAAGCACCTTCGGTACTGAGTGTTCATGAAAATGAACAGTATCTCATCACACGGCAGAATCGTATCGAGAAACAAGATTACGGACGAGCTGCTGACATATTAACTGAAATAGATGACATGATAGATCTCAAAATAAGGGACACTGAATTAGATGTTTTTACCAATTCAGCAATTCTCAGTGAACTTGAAGATAAAATGCTTGAGTTGGCGCAAAAAGCAGGTGATGCAGACATTGATGAGTTGATTTTGATTGCTGATGAATTGCGATATCTTGAAGAAAAATTGGTTGAGATTGACCCGGAGAGAGAGCAACTTCCACCATTTGAAGAGGATAAAAAACAACGTAGAATTCCGAAGAGAAGTAAAGGTAAATCAAAAAGAAAGGCTGTTCGGCGTGCGCCAAAAAGAAATCGAGTACAAGCGGATGAAGATTTTGAAAAATCGTTGGACAGTTTTGAGCCTGAAGGCGAATGGGATATTGAAGCAGAAGATGTTGATATGAATGATTTGTTAGTTGATTCCAAGGCTGAGGCAATGGAGGAAGAAAATACTATTGCTAAAAAAATAATTCGCGTGATAAAAACACCTACCGACACAACTGAAGATATTGTTGATGCACCCCCGCAATTGAAATTGCGCATCGATAGACCAACATTAGGGGAAGAGGAATGAAAGCCTGGTGGATGAACGGTATTCCGTTCAAGTGTCAATCAAATTGCGGCAAATGCTGCGATGAGCCCGGCGGAATTGTTTACCTCTCCGAAAAAGATGCAAAGAGAATCGCCACACATCATGAAATGGATGTTGAAAGTTGGCTGCAAAGAGACTGCAAACAAACACTTGATGGTCGCTATATTCTGCAAAGTAGAGAGATTGATGACATTTGTATATATTTAGACGAAAATATGCAATGTGTAATTTACAAAGTAAGACCGCAACAATGTGCTGCCTTCCCTTGGTGGGGAGAAAATCTTGCAACGCAAAGAGCGTGGAATCGTGTAATTGAAGAATGCCCTGGACTTACCGCAGATGATGCGATACTAATCGATGGAAATACCATTCGAATTCAGGTGTTTTCTGATAGGGAATCAAGTAAAGGGTTTCGTCAGTGGCCAGTAAATCGGTAGTGAAAAAAATATCATTGTAGGTCAAACACATTAAGTGACTTTTCTACACCGAATAGGCGAAATGTATTCAATTTAGGACCCAACTTATATGAGTGGGTCTTTTCCGTTGCATCGGAGGGATAATAGTGAGTGACAAAGAAGTTCTTTTGGAAGTTACTGCTGACCATCTTAACACAGGATTGCGCGGAGTGCCTGTAGGTACATGCCGAACTTCATTCGTCACCCCAACAGAAGGGGTTCATTATTGTGGATATCCAATTACTGAACTGGCCAATTTTTCTCCAGAAGATATCGTATACCTCTTATTCAATAAAGAGTTACCAAATGCTCAGCAATCGGCTGACATACGTGCAGATTTAGCCAGCAGAGCTGAAATTCCAGGTGATCTAGAAGCAGTGTTTAGGACTCTACCAAAATATGGCCACCCAATGGACTGGCTCAGTATTGCAATTCACACAATTGGAATGTGGGAAACCACAGGCGATTGGAAAGAAGATGCATTGAATTTAATTGCTCGCATGCCTCGCATTATGGGCTTAATGTATCGTATTAGAGAGGGTCGTGAGCAAGATATTCCTGCTGATGATTCATCCCTTAGTATGGTTGAAAGGTTTATTTTAACATTAGACCTTGATGATGTTGATAATGAAAAAATGCACAGAGTGATTTCAACATATTTGGTATTGCACATGGACCATGGTGGAGGAAATCTCTCAACCTTCACAGGTAAGGCAATCGCTTCTAGTAAAGCGACTGTATATTCGGCAATGGCTGGAGCAATGAATGCATTGAGTGGACCATTGCACGGGCGTGCAAATCA
Source organism: Candidatus Poseidoniales archaeon (assembly GCA_012959845.1). GTDB lineage: Archaea > Thermoplasmatota > Poseidoniia > Poseidoniales > Poseidoniaceae > MGIIa-L1. The sequence goes on along the minus strand of DUCL01000011.1, from coordinate 5,652 downwards.
ATCATGCCTTGAATTTGTTCTCAAAGTTGGCACAAGCGACCCTGAACAAGTCGAACAATTCGTACGGGGAGAGTTGGCAGAAAAGCGACCGATTTTCGGTTTTGGCCATGCTGTTCTTCGCACAGAAGACCCAAGAGCAACTGCTCAATTTGCTCTTGGAGAAGAAATTTGTCCGAATGATGAAAATTTCAAAATTATCCGCACTCTTAGAGAAGTTGCACCGAGAGTCCTTGCAGAAAATCCAAAAATAAGTAATCCAAAGGCAAATGTTGACATTGCGAGTGGCGCCTTACTCTACCATGTTGGCTTAGAAGACCCAACCTACTATACTACATTCTTTGGTTGGGCTCGTGTTATAGGAATCGGTGCGCAAATAGTTGATGAGCGTACTGTATTCCGCAATGGCAAAGGCACTCCTATTTACCGTCCTAAATACTATGCAGAACAACAAACTCTGCGCCATGTTGAGTAATTATTCACTTATCACTGGCCGAGATGTTTTACCCGAGCCTCTGTGGCCAATCAATCGCGATGCTTGCCATGGTGGTGAAGATTCACTGGAACTTTGTAATATCTCATCAATTGATTTTTGCCAATTCCAAGATTTTTTCCACATTGAAATTAATTCTACTCTTCTTGTATTATCGCATTCACTCCAGATTGGAACTTCCTGCTTAAGTTGTTTCAATATTTCTAAGTGGTTTTCCTCAGTAACTGAATTGAGGAGAATTTGTTGTTGATTATCAAGTGGTTGAATTGCTGGATTTACCCAACGTGCGTCTCCAGTAGGCAACCATGTGAATTGTGGATTTGCCTTATCGGTCAATCCAGTTAGTCCAGCATTCAATATTGATTTCTCGTGGATTGGCTTGGCAGGCCAAACATATGTTGCCATACCTTTTCGAATATGGTTCATATTGTGTAATTTCTTACCATGCAACCCCATTGTTTTTCCGATAGGCAACTTGTTGTGAGGGGGAATGAAGTACTCAATTGCACAAGGCAGCATTGAACTTCCCATTTTATTATGCTGCTTTACCAAAGTTGAAAACGATGTTGTGAGATATCTTGGAAAACTTTGAATCCGTTGGGTGGTTCTATTTCCATATGGTGAAATATAAGGAATTAATGCAGCCCAAGGACGCGTAGATTTGGCAATTTTTGCACTCTGTCCCATGTCTTTGTGAAAGGCATAATATACCATATTCTGATTTGGCACTTCGAACTCGTCAAGGATTTCATCTGCCATTTTTATGATATCTGTGATGTGATTATTGTGTTTTTTGCGTGAAAAATATCCTCCACCCATAGGGGCAGTTGGATGCGGCCGCTTTATCTCAACGCAACCCATTTTTCCTTTTTCAACCCAATTACTGCGAATGATTGGATCCTCTAACATGGCTCTGAAAGAGAGAAAACCCTCAGATTCCAAATCCTCTAGTGTCCATGATTCAACCCACTCACTTTTACC
>DUCL01000011.1:3901-4163 GCA_012959845.1 Candidatus Poseidoniales archaeon | reverse complement strand
TGGTGGATTACTAATTGATTGTCTGAAGTCATTCTAATATCAAATTCAATACCATCGAAAAGGCTGATGCCGTGTTGCAAACTCTTCAATGTATTTTCTGGCTCTTGACAATACATCTTCCCGCCCTATTAGGTCCACTCCTTTCACCTTGAAAGACTATCTTTTTATTTTGCGACAAAAGCATCATATCCTGTTAACGGCATTGTGACTCATGGGTGAATCTGTGATTCGAAGCCGCGCTGGGTCGATGTTGAAGAGGGAA
>DUCL01000011.1:0-3854 GCA_012959845.1 Candidatus Poseidoniales archaeon | reverse complement strand
AATTACTGTGGTAACTGCTAAAGAGAGGGGGCATCGCCATACAAACATGGAACCATATTCAATCATGTTACTACTGATTGTAGTTCTTACCCCAGTCATATGCTGGTTATTCACCCTACATCGTCCAGAGATGAGAATCCCTTGGCGAGAATGGAGTCGCACTTTCCACGAGAAGAGATACTATCTTCACGCCCTTGGCTATATTGTCATAATAAAATGGAAGGCAATTACCGATACGATAAATGAACCTATAAAAATGGAAACTGGACATTGGACTGAATTGATATATTCTGTCGAGGGTGATTTTACAAAGTGGATACAAGATGCTTTTCAAAATGATTTACTGACCGAGTTCCTTAACTTCCATTATCTATTCATTTATCTATTCTTAATCTATGTGACAACTGTGTACTTTGCATTTACTGGTGACCGCGATATGACGGACAAGGTCGCCTTGAATTATCTGCTCATTTATGCTCTTGCTGTTCCTTATTACTTATTTTTCAATGTGGAAGTAACTTCTTCATGGATTCCAAATATGGATGCTCTATTGTATCATGATGGCTGGTATAGTTCGTTTTACGCATTGCATGACCCTATGGATAATGCAGTTCCGAGTTTACATGTTGCCATACCATTTGGCATACTCTACCTCAATTACTTACATGTAAAAGAAAAGGGATTGAAAATGTCTCAATGGCGCCACTGGCCATACCATTTGTTCGTTGCAATTAATACAGTATTATTTATGTTCACAATTCTTTATCTCGGCATTCATTGGGTTGTCGACATCCCACTCGGGATAATTATTGGTGGAATCGGTGCATTGTTTATTCATCACCTACAACCACGACTTCGCAATGATTTCGGACCAATGTTCAAGGGCGTTACTAGGAAAAAAGTGTGGCGACACGTCTTTGCCGAGGGTGTGGCTGCTCTAATATTGCTCACAGTCATTTTAATGTCTGTAAATATTCAGTCTGAAACTACAGATTCTAGAATCTCCTATCAACTTGGAGCCGATGATTCAACTTTTGAAATTATTCAAGAATTTAAACCCGGTTTGAGTGTTTCATCGAACCTAACTAATCTTCATGAAAGTATCACAATAGAAGTTGTTGTGATTATTGTTGAAATGAGTGAACCCGCTATGGAAAATGGTTCTATTGATTGGGAGATTATGAAAACTCTCGGCGACTATTACACTGTAGAGGCTCAATCCACATTAATGCTTGAAATAGATACTCCAAATAATTACCATCTAATAATAATGCACAATCCAGGAAACACGAATGGGTCAACTGATAATGAAGTTGTGCAAGTTCGTATTATCAATGATTACCATGACGACATTATGTGGCAAGCGGTATTACTTTCACTTCCATCTCTTTGGATAACAGGATTTGTAGTTCACAGATTATACCGCTTGAAGAAGTACAAGCGCAGTTTGATTGATTCAACTCCAAGTCACTTATGGGAACAGGATTTGCTTGAGTCTGAATAACGGTGAGATTATGTCTGATAACAGTGACTTGGCAAGTGCTGTTGAGGAATTGATGGATAGTCCCGGAGGTCAGTTGCTCAAACAATCAAGGGATTTTTTGCGCTCAAAAATAAAAGTTATTGGATTCGTTTTCATCTTTGGGATTATCATTGGATTTCCAATAACAAGAGAACTAATCTCATGGTTAATAGAGCCTAATAGATTACCAGATGGTGTAGAAATTATTGTCACTTCACCAGTTGAATTCATCATGCTACAACTACGAATTGCGATGAGTATAGGTATGTTTTTTGTCGTGGCGACATTGATCTATTTTGGTATTATTGAAGGTCTGAAGTCTCCTGAATTGAAACAACGGTTAATTGGGATAAATACTACGATACCTAAACCTGCTCCAACATTTATCATCACGACTATTGCGATAATAATTCTGTCAATATCGGGTTTGTATTACTCTTGGAATTGGTTAACTCCAATGCTGCTTGAATACCTAACTAACGATGCACAGAGCGCCGGATTATCCACAGAGTGGAGATTGTCTGGCTATGTTGGCTTTATCACAAATTTGGCTATTGCATCAATTATCGGTTTTCAGGCACCTGTTGCCACATTGTTGATATTGAGATTTGGAGTAGTGGATCGAAGCCAAATCAAACAATACCGCCGCCATATTTGGTTTGCATCATTTGTAATGGGTGCATTGTTTTCACCACCCGACCCTTTGAGTTTGTTCTTGGTCGCTGTACCAGTAATTCTATTATTTGAAATAGCACTAATTATTGATACCTTTACGCGAGAACAATAATTGTCAAATTATTTGCTCAGGTAATGATGAACTTGGCACAGACATATGTCCTGGTCGTGCTTGGTAACTAGGCCCATGGTAATCTGAGCCGCAGGTTACTTTCAAGCCAAGTTTTAGAGCACCTTGCCACAATTCGATTCGATACTTATCTGGGTGTGAACGATGGAATGCTTCTACTGCATCTATTCCAGCATTATGAATGTAGGAAAGTAAATTGTCGGTTTCAATTCCATAATAGATTGGATGAGCTAATGAACATATTCCACCTGCAGCATGTACGGCATTTACCGCTTCAATAATCGATGGTTTTCTCTTTTCAACATGAGCAGGGCAACCGTCTCCTAACCATTCATCAAATACTTGCTGCACTGAATCAGCGTAGCCTTTTTCTATCATTTCCTTGGCTAGATGAGGCCTTCCAATCGCACCGCTAGACCTCGCCATTACGTCTTCAAAGGCAATCTCCATTCCCAATTCATTGATTTTCTCAACCATCCGCTTCATTCTTCCAATTCTTCCCTCTGCAAATGGTTGCAACCACTCACTAAAAGCAGTCATTGAGGCTGATTTGTCATTCGGATTATGATGTGGGAAATAAGCGAGTAAATGCCATGATGTCGTCGACCTATCTCTACCTTCTTTTTCTAAGACTATTGCTTCTGCTGGTAATCCAGGAATGCAAGTTATTTCCACCCCTGGAATAAATTTCAACCCTCTTTGTTTAGCCTCTTCACTCGCTTCACTCCAACCACTAATTACATCGTGATCGGTTAAGGCCCAAACATTAACCCCCTCATCCTTGATTTTTTGAGCAAGTTGAGAGACGCTCAATTCCCCATCGGAATATGTGGAATGCCCGTGAAGGTCGTAATGTTCACTCCATTGCATCATTATCAATCCTCTAATCAACCACATTTCAAGTTGTGTTTATCAAAACAAACCATCTAGGCCTGGTAATTCTGGAGTAGGACTCGATATTTGTGAAATGGCTGGCGGTAATTCTTCATCTTGCTGCAAATCTATTTCTGGTAATTCTGGAAGTGTTGGAAGAAGGTCTTCTAAATCAGAAGTTACTTTTTGTTCAGGATTGTCAGTACCTTCGAGTAAGCCATCCAATGATGGAAGACTGGAAAGGAATTCATCCAAATCGGGTAATGGTACTTGAGAAAGTTCTTCGCTTGCAAAGACCCGTCCTTCTTCAAGTCCAGGAATGTCCGGTGTTACTACTTCATCTGGGTCCTCATGAGGTAATGGTATTCTCTCCACATTTACTCTCAAAGGCTGTGCTTCAATTACTTGTGCTGGCTCAAGTACATGTTCAATCGGTTGTTGAATTACTTGGCGAATAGGTGCTTCTATCACTTGTTGAACTGGTGCTGCCACTATCGGCTGCTGATTATCTGCAATTCCGAGTGCGCCTATTGCTTGTTGGATATTTTGTTGACTGGAATCCTCTGGTTGTCCCAATATTGAACTAATTATTGCAGATGTTTGTGAATTAGAAGCAACTGTTTCAAAGCCAAATTGGTCCATAGTGGTTGATGA
>DUCL01000010.1 GCA_012959845.1 Candidatus Poseidoniales archaeon | reverse complement strand
CGTCATCTTTGACCCTTGTCGGGTCAACTATTGGCCAATTAGCAATTTTTGCTTTTTCGATTAATCCATCTTGTATTTTTCTGATACGAGTGAATGATGCAATATATCTATCAGCGCGCCTATATGAATGCGCATCCCTACTTTTCAACATCTGCTGATGTTCCACTTCAGTATCAACGCACATCACAACTCCAACAGCAATCCCACCCGAATCCCTCCATGCTCGCAATAATCTCTCGCTAGGAACAATATGTACTCCTTCGATAAGGAGGTCAATTCCTTCACGGCGGGCTCTGTCAATGGTCGCAGCAATCCCAGGTTCAACCGAATTACATGTTTCCAACCAATCCATTACCGGATCTCCAGAATCACCCCTTGAAAAGGATGAACGATGTAAAGAGGGATTGCTCTCATCATCATCGCATGCCCTCATTATTTCCCTAATAGCATCGGTGCTTAATAGACGAGAAAAATTTGATTCATGCGCCAATCTAACTGAAGCTGTTGACTTGCCAACACCGGTTGCTCCTGCTATGACAAGCAAACGCGGAGCATTACCTGAAATGGTTCGAGCGCTTGCTTGAGCTAAGCCTACGGTACGAGTCATAACTGGACGTAATAGCGCTCGCTTCAAGAACTCTCGCTTAACTAATTGCAATATTTTCTATTTTGCAGTGAAGAGGGGACAACCGATGTGCATTTCAATGACCGCCATCTCGCTTAACACATGAGCGCGGAACAAATGCTAATTGCCGGACAATGGGTTGATTCTGAAAACGGAGAAACCACTGAAATTTTGAATCCTGCTAATGGCGAAGTTATCGCCACAACTCCTAAGGCAACTCTTGGCGATGTTGAGAGATGTGTAGCCGCTTCTCGCAGTGCATTTAACAATCCAGAATGGAAGAATATTGATCCTGCTCAACGTGGACGAATACTCAACAAAATGGCTGCAGCAACTTATGCAAATGCCAAGTCATTAGCAGTTCTTGAATCTACAAATAATGGAAAAACATTCCGTGAGGCATTATCTGAAATTAGATTTGGTGCTTGGACTCTAGAATATTTTGCTGGCCTAGCCGACAAGAATGAGGGGTCAACTATTCCAGTACCTGGAAACAGATTGAATTACACATTAAGGCAACCATTAGGAGTCACAGCGCATATTGTTCCATGGAATTTTCCATTACAACTTGCTATTCGCTCAATCGCACCTGCACTGGCTTCGGGATGTACAGTAATAGCAAAGCCAGCATCTTGGACACCTCTATCTCTAATCGCTTGGGCTAAGGCAATGCAGGAAGCAGAAGTTGGACTTCCAACAGATGTTATTCAGGTTATTACTGGGTCTGGTGGACTAATTGGTGATGCACTTGTTGGCCATAGCGGAATTGATGGAGTTGTTCTCACCGGAGGCGTACCCACCGGTCAAGCGGTAATGGCAAAAGCCAGCAATAACCTCACACCCGTCACCCTAGAACTCGGTGGAAAGGGTGCAAATATTGTATTCTCTGACGCAAATATTCGATATGCTGCAAAGGCGATATGTTTTGGAATTTTTATGAATGCTGGACAAATGTGCTGGGCTGGCTCTCGTCTAATCGTTCACGAAGATGTTCATGATGAATTGGTTGAAGCGGTTTGTGCTGAGGTCTCTAAGTGGAAAGTTGGAGAAGGAATGGCTGAAGGTGTCCGAATCGGAAGTCTAGTTCATCAAAATCACCGTGCTGAGGTTCTGGACAAACTCGCTCGAGGACTTGCGCAAGGTGGAGAATTGATAATTGGTGGAAAGGCTGTTGAAGGAGATGGTGCTTTCATGGAAGCAACAGTGGTCACTGGAGTAGCGACTGATAATTTATTATTCCAAGAGGAATTATTCGGACCAGTACTTTCAGTAACAAAGTTCAATGAAGATTCTGATGCTCTTGCAATGGCTAATGATACCCCCTTCGGATTGCTCAATGGAATATGGACACAGAACCTTAGCAGAGCGCACAGTTTTGCAAGAGATTTAGAATGTGGTATGGTGTCAATAAATGAATATCCAATCACCTTCCCTCAAACAGCATTCACCGGTTGGAAACAATCTGGAATTGGCATTGAACAAAGTAAAGATGCAATGAGATTTTACACTAAGGTAAAGAATGTCAATATCAAACTTTGAGGTGATTAATTGGCGATTGAAAGTAGCGATTTAGGTGATGGAATACGCCTTATCAAAATGTCTGGAAAAACAGCGACGCAATCGTTCTCCCGACAATTCCTTCCGCAAATTGCCACTGCTATCAATGCTGCATTAGTAGATAAACAGGTCAAAGCAATCGTACTAACCGGTGAGGGGAAATTCTTCTCTGCGGGAGCAAATATTGATGATTTTAAAAAATCGATAGATGAAGGGAATGCTACAGAATTGATACGGGAATTAACAGGAATATTACATCCATTGATTGTAAAAATGCGTCAATCCTCAACCATCTGTGTTGCGGCTCTAAACGGAGCGAGTGCTGGTGGCGGTCTTGGTTTGGCACTTGCCTGTGATGCTAGAATCGCAACATCTCAAGCAAAAATGGCTGCATCATATGCTGGAATTGGTTTGTCGCCCGATGGTGGTACAACTTGGTTACTACCGCGATTGGTCAGCGAGCAAGTTGCAAGACGATTCTTTTTAGAAAATGAAATTTGGAGTGCGCAACAGGCAACTGAATTGGGAGCAATCGATGCTATCGTCAAAGATGAAGAGTTGATTAGCGCCGCTGGACAACTAGCAAAGCGTTGGAGTAGTTGGGGAGAACACAGTAAAGAATCTATCAAACACTTATTGTATGTACAATCAACAAATGATTTTGAAACTCATCTCAAACACGAAAGAACATTGATTGAGGCATCTGGGCGAACTGCTGCATTCAAAGAAGGTGTCAGTGCATTCCTCGAAAAGAGAGAAGCTAAATTTGATTAGGCTGCAATTGTAAAATTGACTTGCGTTGTCAACATTGCATCGCCATCAGAAACTCCTAATTCACCCGCAACACGGAGACTTTGCCCATCAATATCAGTGACTGTCAATCCAATTAATTTGACTTCAACGCCTCTAATTTCTCCATGATGTAAAAGATCATCATGTACACTTAGAACTGCATATTGGCAGGCTTCAACTCTATCCAATCCTCCACTTATCCATTCTTCAGTTCTATGTTGAGTCAAACTTGGCATCACATCTATTACATCATAAGTAGTGACAAGGACAGCATCACTTGAGGTATCATGAGGCATATTCATTCCTGCAACTTTAACACCAAAAATTGCCATTGATAACAAAGACATCAATAGCACAATGCCTGTTGCTAATAGCATTTGAGCAGCATCGCGTTGCTCGTCTCGGGCAACTCGTTTGCTATACTGCATCATGCACCACCTCCGCGTGCCCACACATCTAGTGTAACCGTCCATGCAACCGAATCAACTGCAATCAATTTGTGAACTGTAACAGTGCCTCCAGCAGGAGTACCCACCTGTCCATGAGGCGATGATACTCCGCTATCTCTGGCCAACCAACAATTGGCTTCTTTACCACTAAGGATTGCACTTTGTAACAATTCACAAGCGCCATCTAAATCATTAGAATTCAATAGTTCATGTAACCTACTTTCACCAATATTGATTGCATCCAATCCCAATCCATATTGAATTGCATCGTCACCTGCCAATTCCAAACTTGAATCTTTGGCAATAGATGGTGAATCTGGAACTTGGATTTGAATTAAAAAAGTTGCACTCATGAAAAATAACCAAAACAGAGTTAGCATCTCCAGAATATGAATCTGAGCAACTTCATCATCCCTCATATAAATCACCCGAAGTATATGAAAGAAGGAATGAATGAACCTGATGATGGATTTAGTCCTGGGGTTGAAGTTATACCAATGAGGTCAGGTGAAAATGCAATGAAATTGAAGACTAACAGAGCGACAACAATCATGTATCCTGAGTGCTTGAAACCTGTAGAGAATCTACCAGTCGCCATCAGTCCAGCCATTGTTCCATTTCCAAGAGCCTGCATTGTCACACCATAATAGAATACTGTAACGAAAAACAGAGGTTCGATATTACGGATTGTCATGTTTCCAATAGTAGAACCACCACTACTTTCATCACCATTATTGGAACCAGCAATCGCAGGAATAAAGACCTTAGCAAGGACGACGATAACACCTAAGAAAACGAAATATGAAGTCCAAATAACCGCGATATACGAGCCGATAGCACGCTTTCTTTCACCTTCTAGGAATTTCAATTCTCTTGAGTCATTTGCAGCGGTTAATAGAATATCGGAAATTTTTCCACCTGCTCTATCCGCTTCGGCTATCAGTGCAATAGCACGCTTTACCAATGGTGTGCCTACTCTATTTGCGAATTGAATAATAACGTCACTAAACTTGACACCCCATGATAATTGGTCTGACATTTTCTTGACTTCGTCATTGAGGGCACCATATTCTGACCTCGCCAATGTTTGGACCGCAACTGTCATCGACAAACCACCTCTCCAGTATTCTGCTAAATCTCTGAGGAAATCGGGGAATTTTTCTTCTACGCGATTTATTTCTTCCTCAACCTTCTCCCAGTAATAAGATGCTGGGAATATTAAGAAGAAGAAAGTAAATCCAAAGAAGTTGAGGAAAATAAACGGATGAAGATTAGTGCCTGGGATTATAGGTCCAATCCACAATGATTTGTTATTCATATTGGTAGGAATACCATCATAATAGTGAACGGTCATATCAAAATTGAAATCAGCAATATATTTTCCTTCTTCATTTGAGAAAATCACCAATTCATATCTTTTATCGGGTGCTATGGTTTCTAAGATAATTTCACATTTTTCATTTTCCTTTCCTGTGGTGCCATTAAAATATTCAATGACATCTGAATTTTTATCTCTAATAGCAACAGTGTATTCTGTAGGGCTATCTGCTGTAACAGAACAATTGAGCCAAAGTGGTTGTTCTAACACAGTCCCTCCTGTAGCCTCTTTTTCAACGCCGGGTACATCGAAATTTTTCCCTCGCCTCGTAATACCACTCCACTCCTCTGAAATCCAAGTGACTCGGTCTGGTTGGTCTTGCAGAATCGCACATGAATTATTAGCAGCATAACTCGGCTTTTGATTAGTGCTAAAATGCTGACCCATTGCAGCACCTGTCACAGGGTCCTTTGCTGTTGCCCCACAATACAAATTTGTAAACATCGGCTCTTCATTAGGAGTTGGTATGAAGCCTGAATTGGTAGCCCAAAATACGCAACAGCTTAGACCGAGGATGATTGAAACTACAATAAGCGCATATAATTTTATCAAAGTATTGTCGTTCTTAGGGAAGTCCAAATTAACAACAATCTTATTCTTTTTCTTTCTCGCCATTAATTCACCTCCTCACATATCTTGCTCTTTACTGCTGGTCCAAACCAATATCGCATATGCGATGTGAATCATTGGAATGAATCCAAGCACAATTCCGTATAGCATCCCTTCAGACATTTGCGCACCCGAACCAGAAACCCAGAACATAATGACCAGCATTACGATTAAGAACAGTGGCATAGCAACTGCGACAACAATATATGATTCAGCAAGCAATGCAATCGATTCAAGGAACATCCCTAATCGAGTCCTATTTTCGCGCATATAGTGCTCTGCCCTATTTAGGAAGAATAACTTCAATTGACCTCCAGCGGTTAGAGTTCCTACCATGCCTTGGAAAAATTCAGTTAACCAAACTGAGGCAGCCCTATCAACACCCATTTTCATTGCAGTAATCAAGTCAAATCCTAGCAATGTTACATCTCTGTAGACCATTGCGGCATCATCTGAAACATCAGCATAAATTTCTTTATTCATCGCCAAAGAACGGAAAATCTTCGCGGGAGTTGCATTTGCTGCTGACATCGCAGCAGTATATGAAGCAGCATATGGAAGGTATTTTTCAATCATATCTCCTCTTGCTTGTGCTTGTCTTGCTGGAGCGCCTTTATTGTGTTTGTATCCAAAATATGGAATGAATAGACCCCCAATTAATATGATGGCTGTTTTCCCAGAGGAAGGAAATACTTGGTAAGCAAAATCTGGACATCCCTTACCCGGCTTACTCTCATCCATCAATTCCGGATACCAATATTCCCACTCGTAACACGGTAGTTCGGTTGCTGGGTCTTGGATGCCCTCCCAGTATGCAATCACTCCAATATCAGGTACAAAGAATATTGCAACTAAGGCCCATGAAATAGCCATTATTGCGATAGATGTGACAATTGTCGTTGCCAAAAATACTTCTGGCATCATTGGCATTTGGGCTTTGATTATATCACTAGACAATTTCTTGTCATTTCTTGCTTTTGATTTGAGCACGCCGCCTAGAATCCGGTTACAGATTCTTTGCCATGTTGTCAACTCCATTTACTGCTCACCTCAAGAATTCAACGTAGACCATCGACACGAGCAAGTATTTCTTTTGGACGCACATAATATTCAGTTATTATTTGTGATACTTGATCGGCTTTACGAATATCATTCAATACCATCCATTCCAAAATCCGCTTTCTTGTTCGAAGTTCCCTTCGCATCTCCTCTTGACTGAAATTGATTTTTACCATGATTTTTTCTAAGACATATGACTTCCCAGAAAAGATGAAATCATCTGTATTGACATCCCATCTGAAAACCTCGTTGGTGATAATCTCCATCGAGTTCGGGTCGATACCGACAATTTCGACAACTTGTTTCGCCCTTCGCACACGGCGGCCGTTAATACGGGTCTGAATTTGAATAACACAGGCTTCAAGAGCAGGTAATAATACACGCGGAATGTCAATTGGCTTATTCTCTAATCGGTGCACCAGTGACGGAACTGAATCTGCGTGAACTGTAGAATATGCACAGTGGCCTGTAGCCATCGCTTGGAATAGAACATAAGCCTCAGCACCACGAATCTCACCTACAATAATGTATTCTGGCCGTTCACGAAGTGCAGCCTTTAGCAACTGGAATTCTCCAATTTCACCGTCTTTAGACTCACCACCAAAACCTTGCCTTGTAAGACCTGGAACCCAATTCGGTTGAGGAATGTTCACTTCACGGGTTGATTCAATTGATACAATCTTCATCTGCCATGGAATAAAAATACACATCGCATTCAAAGTTGTAGTCTTACCTGACGCAGTACCACCAACGAATAGCATTGGAACTTCATTTTGGAAGCATACCCAGAGATATGCGACCATCAAAGAAGACATTGTCCTGAACGCAACAATATCGGCTGGGGAAAACGGGTCATCCTTGAATCTTCTAATACAGAATGCTGAACCACGTGTTGAAATTTCTCTTCCTAATTTCATTACAATACGTGAACCATCCATCAATGTAGCATCCAATAGCGGTTCAGCAACTGAAATATGCTTACCACAACGTTGTGCCAATTTGATAACATAGGATTCCAATTCAGCATCGGTTTCCCAAACACAAGTGGTCTCAACAGATTCGAACTTTCGGTGGTATGCGAAAATAGGTACATTAGTTCCATCACATGAAATATCTTCAACATTGATATCGTGCATCATCATATCCATTTTTCCGTATCCAATCAAATCCCTACGAAGATAATAGAACATTTTTGATTTTGATTTTTTGTTGATTTTCATTCCGTATGCCTTGATAACTTTGTCAAGTGCTGTTCGCAAGTAAGCATCTGGATCAGCATCTATTTCTTCGATGTTTGCAGTTAATGAACGAATAAAAATATCCATGATTTCCTCACGTTGTTCTTGCTCTTTCTTTGTCATCGGTGGCTCGATAATTTGGTACAGAATATTGAGTGTTTGTTTGTCGCGAACAATACGAGCAAATGCATGAGGTGGAAGCACAGGATATTTGTCCAACTCATCATATTGAGCACGTTGTTGCGAGCGCTTGCGCTTGCCCCCTCCTTTTCCTTTCTTCCTCGCCATGAACTCAGCCCCTATAGAAGCAATTTGCTCACGCCTCATCCCCGACTATAACACTTCGGTGAAAATCACCCCGAAAACGAGTCACCTGCACATATTATTCGATTGCCGAATGACAGAATACTATTGTTGTATTTGCTCAAGCCAATTTTGACATTTGCTGACAAATTCAGATAAATTTCCATCATTAATAATTTTGTAATCCGCCCGCTCGATTAGTTTACTTAATCCCCAGCCTATTTCTCGTTCATCTCTAATTTTCAATGAGGTTCTATCCCCATCCTCTGGCCGGCCACGCGATTGGATTCTTTGAAAACGTACTTCGGTATCTGCGATTACTGCAACTGTGGAGAATCTATCTTGCCAATGTGCATCAAATACATCATATTCAGCTATACCTCGCAGCCCTTCAATCAACACAATATCATGATCTTCCAATAGTTCGTCAACTGCGCTACATAGTCGCACTGCGAGAACATCATCGCCGAATTGCTGTCTTAATTGTTGAGCAACTTCTCCAAACACTTCTG
>DUCL01000009.1:3970-8539 GCA_012959845.1 Candidatus Poseidoniales archaeon | reverse complement strand
TACAGCAATTGCTATTGAGGCAGATATTCCCCAAACAATTTCACTTGACGCAGAATCAATCTCGACGATGAACCAAGAACAAAAAGTAAGTATTGAAATAATTATTGAACCTAAAGCAGCAGCCTTTTGCCCACTGGGAGAATATCCACCATTGATTCCTTGTTCACATGGTTGCAAAGTCGTGATGAGTTTGACATTGCTGTCAAGACTTCCTATTTCACTGGCAAAAGTGTCAGAGGCTGCAACAGCAACTGCGGCACTAAATAACCACAATCCATGTTCCCAATCATTAGTGATATAAGCATAAACTGCAACCAATCCTGGCATTCCTCCATTTGCGATAACATTGCCCCAACTACGATGGCCATCCGCTGATTCGCTCAATCCTAAGTTAATTTTTTCTTCAAATCGCCACTTTGTTGCTCGGTGGCTTAGCAATAAGAACCCAAGGAGAATCAATAACCAACTCCAATGGCCCATTCCTCCTACCACTAAACCTAGAAGAGATGCGGAAATTATTCCTGTTTTATCAAGGATATTAGCTTTCAAAGAAACGATTACCAAACCGAGAATGATGATTGAAGTAACCACCAAATTTCCTTGGGTGAAACCTTCTTGCAAGACATCCATAGGCACTCCTCCGACTTTTGCGACTCAACAATCATTCAAAGGTGCTTTGCATAAATATATGTAAATAATGCGATTATCATAGTACTCAATAGTAATTGGGTGGCACATTTTGCTGCTTATTATCAGTTGCAAATAATGATGGCAGTATGCGTAATGAGCAATACCAGAGCATGAAAATGAGGAAAACTATCCAGCCTAACATGGCTAGAACAAATATGATTGGATGTGAATTTTCAAAAATATAACCTACAAGGAACAAACTGCCATTCCAAAATGAGTGTCCACAGATTGCTAGTGCAATACAAAATTGGGGGGATTTGGGTAAACTCCAACCTGAGCCAACATGTTTCAGCCACCAATTTGGCAAATCTGCAGTTACGGCTTTGTCTTGATTTGAATAAGAGACTACTTGACGTGTATTCTCATCATAGAGAACCCATGAAGTATCTTGATTCTCAACAGGAAAACCTCTCTTTTTGTGCAAGTAATAGCCAATGCCATAGCCGCTAATTCCGGTCCACATAGCATGTCCAGGGACTGAACCAATACCGCGAATTAACGAAGTAAATGCGAATGCAATACCATCGGCTCCCATCAAGGATGACATAATGTACATCAGGTTTTCAATCAATGCAAAACCTAGGCCAACAGTTGTACCGACATAGAAACCCTTCTTTGCAGAATCAATATAGGAGTACAATAACAGTACAGCCAATGCTTTGGATAATTCTTCACCAAAGGGGGCAGAAACAGCATAGGAAAGGAAAATACCAAGATTGCTACTCATTGGGTTATTAACGCCAAGCATACTTATCGAAATTGGAAATAATGTGCTATTGATAACTATGGCGGGTAATGCGGAAAGCATTCCAGCGATTAGCATGGCCTCTCCTTCTCGTCTTGTCAATCTCAATCCAAAAAACCTTGTTGATGCAGACCACCAAGCAAATACAGGTGTCGAGAATCCAATAATCCAGGCTGGAATTACAATACAAATGACTAGCAGTGATAGTATCAATATGTTTCCGATGAGAATTGTTGAAAGAATCAGTGATAGGCCTGAAAAAGTGATTCCGCAAAAAAACAAAGCCCACAAGTGAATGGATTTTGGCATTTCAAGAGGGGTTGAATCATTTACGATGTGATGCTTAATCGTTGTTGGCATTGGTGAGGTGACGACAGTATCATGATCTAATATGTGCTGAGTTCTTCCTTCTATAGATGGTACTGCTTTTACTAATTGCAATAGTTTTGGTCTTCTAATATATATTAATATCAACAATAATGGGGTTAGGCAGATCGATGAGCCAAGAGCCATTTCTGGGTCGGTTGGGCCAGCAATTCCATTGGAGTTAGAATCTAAAATTGAAGAGAATAATAAGGCAGTAAATTCGGTAATGAATGATAGCAGCAAGACTAATCCGAGCATACTACGGACTGTTTTCCAAGGCGAGGATGGATGCCAAAGTGCAAAACCTGCAGGGGTAGGACTGAGAGGAATGCCCACGCCTTGCATATGCATGGATACAATCAGAGGATTATCAATGATTTGTAAGCAAATTGAAAGAATTGAAGTCCCGCTCAGTTCGCCCATCACTCGTCACTGAATAATCAGCAGTCGGCATAAGCACTCATCATTGCAGGGGATGCAACCACTTGCTCCCCTTTCATCAAGTCTTTGATGCGATTCATTGCTCGGAATGGAATCCATATGTCCAATCGTGTGGTGGTGCAAATGTTTCCTTAATGGAGCGAGGTGATGCCCATCTTAACAGATTAAGAGGCGAGCCAGCCTTGTCATTTGTACCGCTTCCTCTTGCGCCACCGAATGGTTGTTGGCCAACTACTGCACCAGTTGGTTTGTCATTGATATAGAAATTACCAGCACTATAGCGGAGAGCTTTCATTGCAGAAACTATGTGTTGGCGATCTTTAGCAAATATGGAACCGGTTAATGCAAACTCGGACGTTTCATCACAGGTCTTCAGAATAGCCTCAAAATCCTCGTCAGGATAGACGTGAATCGAAAGAACAGGTCCGAAGATTTCTTCTGACATAGATTCGTATTTAGGGTCTTTACAAACAATGGTCGTCGGTTCAATGAAGTATCCTACCGAGCCATCATATCCGCCACCGGTTACGATTTCGCAACCAGGGTCTGCTTTAGCGCGGTCAATATATCCAGTGATATTGTCAAATGATTTCTTATCTATTACCGCAGACATAAAGTTGGTGAAATCTCTAGGGTCGCCAATCTTTATTTTTGCTACTTCAGAACAGTAGTCATCTTTGATAGCAGCCCAGACAGACTCTGGAATATATGCTCTTGAAGCCGCGGAACATTTCTGTCCTTGGAACTCAAAGGAACCACGTAGCATTGCCACAGAGAGAGCCTTTCTATCACAATCTGGATGAGCAACGATGAAATCCTTTCCACCAGTTTCTCCGACGATTCGAGGATATGAACGCATGTTCTCCAGATTGTTTGCCACTGTTCTCCACATCTTGCGGAATACTGGGGTTGAACCTGTAAAGTGAATACCTGCTAACATGTTGTGTGTCATGCAGATTTCACCGACTATTGCTGCTGGTCCAGGAATGAAGTTGATAACTCCAGCAGGAAGTCCAGCATCCATCATAAGACGCATCAATAAGTAATTTGAGACATATGAATTACGGCTTGGTTTCCACACACCAGTATTACCCATCATCGCTGCACTTGTAGGAAGATTTGCTGCAATACTTGCAAAGTTGAACGGAGTAACTGAGAAGACGAATCCTTCTAGTGGTCTAACCTCGCTTGAATTCCACATACTAGATGGTGAAATCGGTGGTTGTAGGTCTTCATAGATTTGGCGAACATAATCTGGGTTAAATCTCCAGAAATCTATTAATTCACAAGCAGCATCAATTTCTGCTTGATGACAAGTCTTTGATTGGTTGAGCATTGTAGCTGCATTTATTTGAGCCCGATATTCTCCCTTGAGTAATTCGCTTGCTTTCAAGAAGATTGCACAACGTGCTTCCCAAGCCATGTTGGACCACATATCGTGTGCATCTAATGCTGAGTCGATTGCTGCGTGAACTTCTTTCTCTCCAGCCATGTGAACTCTTGCGATAACATGGCTGTGGTCGTGTGGCATTACTTGCTCAACTATGTTATTTGTGAATACTTCTTGTCCATTGATAATACAAGGAATTTCAAGGACAGTTGCTTCTTGTCGCTTTAGTTCTGCCTTCAATTCAGCGCGCTCTGGAGAATTAGGAAGATATCCCAGAACTGGCTCATTAATTGGGGTCGGTGGCTTCGGAACGTTGTTCACCATGTTACAAGGGGGGTGCAACCGCTTCTTCAATATCTCGCTTCAAATTATTGTTTGTAAAGATGAGAAAATTTGGCCCGAACCTTGGATAGTTTCGGACTTACTACTGCGGAACAATAGCCTTGATTTGGGTTTCTTGCATAGTAATCATGGTGATATTCCTCAGCGATAATGAGATTATGTGCCGGCTCTATCGTGGTGACGATTGTCTTTTCGTACAGTTGTTGCATCGCTTTGATTACCTCTAATGCTATTTCCTCTTGGCCTTCTTCAATCGGCATAATACAACTACGATACTGAGTCCCTATATCTCCACCTTGACGATTTAGTTGAGTAGGGTCATGGACTGTGAAAAAAATCTCTAAAATTGTATTGTAATCGATTTGCGATGGATCAAAAACGACCTCAACAACCTCTGCATGGCCTGTATTTCCCGAACATACTTGCTTGTAAGTTGGGTTTGGATTTGGACCGCCTGCATAAGCAGGTAAAGCAGAAGTCACTCCCCTTAGTTGCTTGAACGCTCCTTCAACACACCAAAAGCAACCGCCACCTAAGATTGCTCTTGCCATGACTATGCGAATAGATGGTTGTTGTTGAATGCTATCATTTGTTG
>DUCL01000009.1:0-3903 GCA_012959845.1 Candidatus Poseidoniales archaeon | reverse complement strand
ATTGGTATGTTTGTGCGCAGTAGTTGTTTTGTTCTGGTCACTCTGTTGCTTTTGCAATCATTTTCTATGTTTGCAATTGCTGAAGGTAGAGCGACAACTATGCAATGTTCTGTGCAAAAATATGATTGGTTAAGTCACGAGACTGTAGTTGTGGACATCGACATGAACTCTCCTCCAAATGGGGTGCCATTACAAGCGCAATGGGTTGTATATGATGAAAGTGGAATTGATGTATTGAATGGTACAGTTGAATTTCAAGCAATCGGTTCAACCGATACTATTCAAATCTCATTGAAGCACTTTTTTAACGGCGATCACTTCTACAGAGTTGAAGTGGCATTGGTTGATGATACAGCGACGCTAATCGCTCAAGATGATATACAATTTACAATGTTCCAAAATAGTAAACTTCCCCAAATATCTAATCTGTTGGTCTTTGGAGATTCATTATCGGATATGGGTAATGCAAAAGCATCCTGGCTTAGTGTTCCAGATGTACCACCATACTGGCAAGGTCGTTTTTCAAATGGTGCAGTATGGGTTGAATATTTATCAGATGCATATTCTGTAAATACCACAGTTGGAGGCAGCACTCAACCGGGTGATAATCGTGCATTTGGTGGTGCGCAAACTGGGCAAGGCTATGCCTATTTAGTCCTACCAAATGTAGGTGCACAAATCAATAATTATCTAGGCAATGTTCAAAGTACAATCCCTGCAAATACAGTGATTACTCTTTGGGCAGGTGGTAATGATTTCCTCTATGGTTCTGCTAATGCAAATGTTATCGTAGCCAATATGGAATCACACATTAGAACACTAGCCAATGCGGGAGCGAGTGAGTTTATCGTACCTAATTTACCTCCATTGGAAACAACTCCCGAAGTATCAGGAAAATCACAATCTCAACAAAATGCAATAGCTAGTGAAGTACAAGTCTATAATACAAAACTTGCCAATATGTTGGTTAATTTAAGCGCAGAATTATCATTGACTTTTCACAGTGTAGATGCATATTCAGTATTCAATAATGTAGTTCTCAATAAGGAAGCATTAGGTCTTACCAATATACAAGACCCAGCGTGTTCAGGAGGTGTTTCTCTATTGCCATTACCAATCTGTAATGCAGGTGATACCGTGGTTCAGAATCCAGATGAATACTTATTTTTTGACAAGGCTCATCCGACTAGAGTAATGCATCGTTTTATTGGCAATTATGCAATTGAAGCAATAGGTGAAGCGGATACAGATGCGGATGGAGTTATTGACTTGTATGACAAATGTGCATGGACTGAAGACATGATTACACTTGATTTAGACGGTTGCTCATGGGCGCAAAGAGATGATGATTCAGATACTGTCAACAATGGCAATGACCTATGTCCAAATACAGACATAGGGGCAGAAGTTGATTCTGATGGTTGTTCTGCGGAGCAAAGAGATACGGATGAAGATGGATTGAATGATGCAATTGACCCTTGTCCTTTCAGCCAATCATCACAAGATCATGATTCAGACGGATGTGAAGATGAAGTCGATATGGATGATGATAATGATGGTCACCTCGATGACGAGGACAATTGCCCTAAGGGATTAATCGGTCCCCATTCCGCAGATTTAGATGATGATGGCTGTCATGACTTGGAAGATGTTGATGAAGATGGCGATGGATTGAGCAATTCACAAGAGGATGCGATAGGAACAGATCCAAGAGACCCAGATAGTGATGATGATTTGGTCGTCGATGGTCAAGATGCATTCCCGCTAGACCCATTGGAATGGGCAGATAGCGATGGTGATGGCTGTGGTGATAATAGCGATGCTTTCCCATTGGACGATTCTGAATGCCTGGATAGTGATGAAGATGGCTTTGGCGACAATATTGACGTATTCCCAAATGATGTAAGCGAGTGGCTAGATAGTGATGGTGATGGATTTGGTGATAATCGAGATGCTTGTCCGAATGAAAGTGGATATTCGTATATTCCACAGGGTTGCCCAGATAGGGATGGTGATGGCTTTGCTGATATTGTTGATTTATTTCCGAATGACCCTGAAGATTGGGCAGATATGGATAATGACTCTGTAGGCGACAATAGAGATTTATTCCCAACCGACCCTACAGATTGGGCCGACCGTGATAATGACTCATATGGTGATAATAGGGATGTGTTCCCAAGCGATGCTAATGAATGGAATGACACTGATGGTGATGGTGTAGGCGATAATGCAGATGCTTTCCCAGAGGATTCATCTGAATGGTATGATACTGATGGGGATGGCTGTGGCGATAACTCTGATGTTTGGCCAAATGACCCCAATGAATGCGGCGATAGGGATTATGATGGAATTGGCGACAATGTTGATGCCTTCCCCGATAATACTGCTGAATGGTTGGATAGTGATGGAGATGGTTTAGGTGATAATGCTGACCAATATCCTACAGATGCCAAGGCAAAATACGATAGCGATGGTGATGGAATCGCCGATGCCTATGATTTATTCCCAGATACTTCAACAATGGATAATTGGTTTGATGTTATGCTCAGAGTTGTTGGCTTTGGCATTCTAATTGGGGCTGTATTGCTTGCAATCAGAAAGAAGAATCCTCCCAAAATCACAAAATATGATGATTGGCAGCAATTACAAAGTATTGAAGATTCATTCAACTAACTGTCAAATTAGTAGCGTCGGTTGAGAATGGCATTGCTTTGATGTCTTGTTGGATTGGTGAAAAATATAAGAGTGTCAAATTAGATACTAATACTAGAACTAGATTTAGTTCCAATGAACTGATTGAATTACCGATGCTATAGAAATAAGTTCCAATCAAGAGTGAGGAACAAATCAAATTCAACCTATAGCCCCATACATGACCTTCAGTAATGAATCCCAAGCCGATTGTACCTGTAAAGCCAATTGCGAAAATTAATCCTTTCAACAGCAAATTGCTATCATGTTCAATAATTAAATATTGTAAAAAAACTCCAAATATTAGTAATCCATTGATTACAATTTGTCTATCAGACGCCCTCTTTAGACCATAATTTGGAACTTTAATCTTAATTCCAAAACGTTCGGCAATAGGAATAATGTTGGCCCAAAAGATATTCTCGGTACCCAATGGTTCGATAACACCTAATTGTACTGGAATATCCAATTGTTCTCTCTGGAAAGTTCCAAAAATCCGGTCCCAAATATTTAGTACACTTCCAAAATTTGTATCTTTGTACAAGTCTTGAATTCCATGATGAACCTTGTGAGCAGATGGTGTGACCATTATGTGCTCCAAAAATCCCGATTGCTTAACCACGCCGATGTGATTGTAATATTGAACTCCATAATGGATACTTCCAACTAAAATGAATATTTCTAAAGGAACGCCTATTATTGCCAAGAAAAAGAAGAAAGGCATTGAGGTAAGGGGGGATAACCACGAATTCCTCAATCCCAACGATAAGTTAAACTCAATTCCTTCGTGATGGACTACATGAATCATCCATAACCATTTAAATTTATGATGCATATAATGGAAGCAATAGTGTCCAAAATCCCAACAGATAAATGCAATAATAAATAATAGCCAATATGGCATTTCAGGTAATAATTCTAATGAGTAATAAGTAAGAATATATCCGTAAACAATGAATTCAACACCTCTAAGTGCCCACATTAGGACATGGCCTGAATTCAAATTAAACATCATGTCAGACCAAGGAGATTGTTGTTTAGTTTTTTGTTGCTGATAGAAAGCCTCTACCATCATTAAAAAAATCATAGCAAAATTTGCATAGATTAGTTGTGTGGCAATATAGATGATAATAACCTCCCTTAATTATTGGTGAAATAGGCACTTTCCTCACCCTTCACAAACATCATTAGGATTGCTAATGGTAATCAATT
>DUCL01000008.1 GCA_012959845.1 Candidatus Poseidoniales archaeon | reverse complement strand
ATCCCGAAATTGAAGGTTTTCAAAAGAAAGGTTGCCACCTTGCTCTTGACGACATATTAGAGTCGATTGAAGAATTGAAATACTTCAGAAACAAACTATTCAATAATTGAATCATTCTTCCTCAAAGTGTTTTTTATCTTGTGAAATAATACTCTTTTTAGGCATCATTCTGTAGGCAAATACTGACGCACATAGAGCAATAATTCCTGCAATAATAGATGATGCTTGCATTCCTTCAATAAATGCAAGACGTGCATTTTCAATCAATATATCTCCCGCTGGATTTCCTTCCATCTTGAGTTTCTGTCCAATTCTTATCGCCGCTGGGAAGGAATTATTGATCTCACTAGAAAAATGGGCTAATCCGTCAGGAATAACTATGCTTCTTTGATACAATTCATTCAGTGCACTACCACCAATTGCGATTCCCAAAGCGCCTCCAACTTCTCTGCTAGCATCATTGGTAGCACTACCAACTCCTGCCTTGTCTTCTGGTATTGCATCCATGACGACTGTTGTCGATGGCGCCATTGTCAATCCCATACCCAATCCAAGGAACCAAAACATTAGTGCCAACATAATGTATGGTGTATCCATTGAAACCTGTGAGAATATTGCCAAGGCAAGTGTAACCAATAATAATCCAGTTCCTACAACGCGATTAACACCGAATTTTGAAACCAATTTGTCGCTATTGGCTGCTGCTGGCATCAATCCGAATGGCAATGGGAAGAAGCGTATTGCTGCTTCAAGTGGTGAATATCCTCTTACCAATTGGAAATGTAACATCTGCATAAACATAAATGAAAACATTACGAAAAATGCTAGACTGATAGCCACAAGCCCTGCTGAATAACCCCTATTTGAAAAAAAGGACATTGGCAATATTGGATGTGGGGTATTGTTTTCCCATTTGATGAAAGCTATTAGAGAAACAATTCCTATTGCAAAGGCAGCGATTACTTCGTTACTATTCCAACCTAAATTCGGACCTTCAATAATTCCGAACAAAATGGAACTTAGAGTAACTATTGATAGAATTGAACCAACCCAATCAAGTGGCGTGGTCGTGGTTTCTTTTGATTGAGGCACATATTTTGCCCCAATAATAAGCGCTAAGAAAATTATTGGCACATTGATTAAGAAAATTTCCTGCCATTGGTAGTGCTCCATAATATAACCTCCAACGAGCAATCCAATTGGAGCGCCAATTCCTGCCATCGCCGCCCATATTCCAATGGCTTTACCACGTTCTTTCTTTGGAAAGACCACAATTACAATCGAGAGCGTTGCTGGCATTACCAAAGCCGCCCCAAGCCCCATCATTGCTCTTGCAACGATTACCTGGTTTGCTGTTTCAGCAAAAAATGCCGCCCAACCTGCTGAACTGGCTAAAATCACCAAACCAACTTGTAAAGCACTTCTGCGACCAAATCTATCGCCAAGTGAACCCATCACTAACAGAGTTCCTCCGAAAATCAATGCATATGCATCCACTATCCATTGCATTTGAGAGTTATCAGCATTTAAATCAATTGCTAATTTTGGCAATGCCACATTGAGCGTGACATTGTTGAGCATAACGATGACAAGACTGAGGCTCATTATCCCTAAAATAATCCAACGGTCCTCATGGTGTGAATGGAGGTTGTCCATATTATCGCCGAAAAAGCGATACCATATCAATTACTTACATTCGAGCGAAGCACTCACATGAGAGAAATACATTATTTGTGATTTCTCCAAGAAGGCTGAGAATGGTCAACCTCTTTGTGTGCGGCAAGGATTTGTGCAATTACTGCTACTGCAATTTCTTCAGGTGTTTCAGCGCCAATGTTTAGACCAATGGGACATTGAATCCCATTCAGTGTATCCTGACTAATACCTGCACTCAAGCATTCAGCCTCAAAGGCTTGCCATTTACTTCTGCTACCAATGACCCCAATTCTTGGTTTACCGTCTAAGTGATTTCCATCTTCTAATTCTATTGTGGACAATAATGAAATTAATCTCTCTTGGTCTTCAACCCAGTCATGACCCAGTAACAAAATATCACTAAAGCGGGAAAGTGAGTGCTTCGTTTCGGCATTTTTGTTTTCGTTTCCAGAAAAAAATGCTGCTACTGTTGAACAATGTAATTCTTTTGAATTAGGAAACTTTTCAGCACTTACGAAATCACTTCTAGTGTCGTGAATTGAATAATTCCATTCTAAAGATTCTATTCCTTTTACCAATGCTTTTGCACAATGTCCAGCACCCATCAATAATACATGTGGCATAGCAATAATCACCTCGATAGCGAGAGTGACTTGACCCCCGCATAATGAATCAAGAGGTGTTACTTGATAGCCCTTCGCACCTTTATTCAGGCCGTAAGTAATTACCTCTCCACTAGGCTTTGATGATTGTTTTAGCATTTCCCTACAGCGCTGAATAACCTTCAGTTCAAGTCCAGCGCCGCCAATTGTACCAACGCATTGCTCATCTTCATCAAACCCAGAAAGTGCCAACCTTGCTCCTACTTTACCAGGGACGCTGCCCGATGTACTGATTACACTTGCAATGACAACGGAATGACTTTGTTCAAGGCGTGATAACGCCCATGCCAAAACCGCTGCGGTCATATCCACGCCTTGCGGGGTTCACACATACACTTTGCGACTAATACTGTTCAATCAGTTTGTAGAAGTGTTTGCTCGTTATCCAATAATAACTGTAAATCTTGTTGTGTGTCAATATTCAGAGAAATTAATTGATAATTTACCTGTACTGGATTGAAAGAAACAAGTTCTCTCAAAGGTTCATCTGGATTAGCGGCTAATACTTCTTCAATGTCATCTCCAGCAATAATTACTGGATGGCCACTCCTCTTGTTGCTTACCGGCTTGCACGAATTATTAGAATCAATCAACTGTTTTACCATGGTAACATTCCACCCTGGCCTATCCACTGGTGCAATTAGCACCCTCCTCGGAGTTCTACCATGATCGCCACACAATGACATCAATCCACATTGTATACTTCCAGTTCGGCCTTCTTGAGGTGCTTTGTTGATTACTATTGTAGCGTCTGGCACTGATGTTAAACAATCAATTGCCAATTCAGATGATGTTACTACAACAATGGGTGAACACCCCGCATTTTGTAAACGGCCGAATGCCAACCCTAGCAAATTGGTATCTCCAACATTCACAAGTGCCTTGGGTTGGCCAAGTCGAGATGATGCTCCCGCAGCCAAAATAATTGCTGGAATCCCCTTGGCCATGATGTTGGCACAACAGTGTTATTCTTTGAATAATCGGCTAATAGTCATGAGAATTGACTAAATTATTACTCAACTAATTATCGCGTCTTGAAATACCCTAAGAGTTCTCAATATTCATGGATGAAATTAAAAGTGAAAGATTAGACCCCTACTATCGGTCAATGCGGTTGTTGCGCAATACTGTAAATGGTAGTGATTCACTTCAATGGGATGATGTCGAATATGGAAAAGTTGAGATTTTTGCTAGAGGGATGTCAAGGCGTTGGTACAGAATAAATGCCCATCAACTTGCAGGGGATAAAACCCAAGAAAAAATATTCCCACATTGGACAAGTTCGTGGGTGATTTGTGTGAGAGGTGCTGCAAGGAGAACTGACTTTGCGAATGACAGTTCATTTACAGTTAGCATTTGTATTCACACAAATAAAAGTGGCTCTCGTCTTCCGATAGGAGATAGTTTAGTCAGCCTATGTTTGTCATTAGCAAATGACAAAACTACAGCAATGAAAATTCCGTTACTGGCACAATTCATTGTCTGTCCCAGAACGAGGTTATCAGCAATAGAAATATTCCAAGAAGAAGGTATTGTCACAACTGATATGTTGCAAGCGGCTGATGATTATTTCGATGTATGGGAGGACGATTGGGATGAAGAAGAGGAGGCACATATGGAATTTCTCAACCACCAAAATGCTATCAATGCCTATTTTGCAGAACTATCCTCTCAACCCGAAATATCGGCTGATGTATTAAGAATGGAAGATGAAATTAAGTTAAAGGAAGAAAAGATGGTCAATGATTACGAAAAAATGATTTATGACCACGAAAGGGCGGCGGATAGAGTCGCCGATAGAGACACTGAGAGGCAATACTGAATCAGAAATCCTTTGTGATTTCACGCCCGATAATCATTCGTTGAACCTGTGAAGAGCCCTCAAAAATTTGCATCACTTTAGCACCCCTCATAAGACGTGCAACCGGATATTCTTCTGAGTATCCATAGCCGCCAAAAATTTGTACTGCATCGGTAGAAACCTCCATTGCTGTATCTGCTGCAAACCTCTTAGCATGTGCTGCAGACTCAGTATTACGGATACCATTATCTGCTTCGTATGCACTTTTCCAAGTCAACAACCTACTAGCCTCAATTTTGGTTTTCATATCCGCAAGCATGAATTGAATCGCTTGGTGCTTGTGTAAAGGCTTACCAAATGTGTGTCTCTCATTAGAATATTGCAAAGCATGCTCATATGCCGCTCTTGCTAAACCTGTTGCATGTGCTGCGATATTGGGCCTACTCATATCAAAAGCACTCATGGCATTCATCCACCCACCGGATTCAGAACCACCAATTAAATTTTCAATTGGAACTCTTACATTGTCAAATGTTATTGCACGTGTATCCGAACATCTCTGGCCCATGTTAGTCTCTTTTTTACCTAGAGAGAACCCTTCAGCCCCTGCTTCTACAATAAATCCAGACATGCCATTATAGCCTGCATCTGGATCTGTTTTAGCGAGTATAAAGAAGAAGTCAGCGTATCCTGCTCCGGTAATAAACATCTTTGAACCATTAATGACATATTCATCACCATCACGTATTGCTGTTGTTTTACATGCTGCTAAATCCGAACCAGCGTCGGGTTCTGTAACACCGTATGAAGCCAAAGCCCCTTCTTCAGTAATTTTTCTTAGCCATTTTTGCTTTTGTTCCTCTGTTGCACCAGTGATAATAGGAGCACAGGCCAATGATGTTGCATATGCTGCCGTAGCAAATCCAGGGTCACCCCAAGCAAGTTCTTCATTTACCAATACTTCCTCAAATGTACCCAATCCCGCTCCACCATATTTTTCAGGAATGTGTAGATTAAGCAACCCCATCTCATGTGCTGCCTGTATCGCCTCCTTCGGGTATTGTGAGTCCTCATCCCAATGCTCTGCATTAGGGCGAATCTCATCAACTGCAAACTCATGTGCGAGTTCACGCAACATCTCTTGCATCTCATCGAGTTGGAAGTTGACCATAACACTCCCAAGAGGAACCCCCTTATGAGGATTGAAACAAAAATAACAGCGGAATTAGATATTATTGTGGGTTTCCATTATCTCAGACTACATATTGGTTCAGCTGAAAAACGTCAATTCCTTCATGTGCTGCTACTAACAATGCCACGAATGCCGCATAGAATAAAATCAACATCAAACCTTCCCATCGCTTAAACTCATATTGTGTCCACATCATGAAAATCGCCATTACTGAACCTAATATTGTTGCAGGAATGATGAAATTCAACAACATAGGTGCACCAGTACTTGTAATCTCTAATGGACTTATTACCGCTGCTATACCTATGGATAATAATGGGTCTGTGATATTGGAGCCTATCAAAGTTCCAATCGCCACACCTTCACTTTTTCTAGCAGCCATCAAAGCGATTGTTAATTCAGGAAGTGAGGTCCCAAATC
The DNA here is from genome assembly GCA_012959845.1 of Candidatus Poseidoniales archaeon. GTDB lineage: Archaea > Thermoplasmatota > Poseidoniia > Poseidoniales > Poseidoniaceae > MGIIa-L1. The sequence goes on along the minus strand of DUCL01000008.1, from coordinate 2,853 downwards.
CAGAAATTGTTGTACCTACAACTGAATGTGGAACATTCATTGAAACTGCTAAATCACTTGCGATTAATACCAGATGATTGGCAGCAAAAACAGCAAATGAAAGTCCCACTGTTATCATTACCAAATATGCGGCTGTACTCCAATTAGATCCAGTTGCCTCTATTTCTATCGATTTACCAGATAATTCATCCTCTCTAATCTCTTTACGATGTAGAAGTAGCCATGAAATATATAAGGAGTAAATGAGGATTAATATCAACCCCTCAATACGAGTTAAATCATTTCCAGTGTAGATGAAAACACTCAATAATAATAATGAAAAGAGCATTATTAATCCATCTCTCTTTAACCATGAGGGTCGTATTTTCATCCCCCTACACAATACTACAATACCAAGAATTAGAGTGATTTGAACTAGAATAGAACCGAAAATTCCTCCAATTGCAAAATCGGCGATATCTGGATTGGCCGCAGAATCGATTGCTGCGGTTGAGGTCACCAATATTTCCGGTAATGAAGTACCAATAGAAACGATAGTTAATCCAATAACAACTTCAGGAATACCAGCTCTTTGTGCCAATCCTTTAGCACCTCTTATGAAAAAATCTGCGGATGTAACCAGTAATGCTAATGCTAATCCCAATAGAAATAATGAAAGTGGAAGATTATCCCAGCCTGCCTCATCTTTCCACAATTTGAATCCAATTATTGCGGCAAATAGCGAACCTGTGATGGCGAGGGTGTTGAAATGGATTAATTCAGGTATTCCCATTACCTTTTTTTCCCCTTCCATATACACCCGAGTTACCCATTCCTTCTTGACGCTTATGATGGCAATGTGTTCAATTGGCTCATTTAGGAAAACCAAATAATACGCCGGAGATGGGGACAAGATATGTGGAAACGGGCGGGAGCGGAACTTCTCGGGACTGCATTGATGGTTGCAGTGGGATGTGGAAGCATTGGCTACGGCGCTTCTACGGCTGTTGTTTGCCTATCATTTGGAGTTGCAGTTACAATCGCGATACTAATTTTTGGACCAATCTCAGGCGCCCATATCAATCCTGCAGTTAGCATTGCATTTTATCGGCATGGTAATTTAGAAAAAAATGCAGTTCTTCCGTATGTTTGCGCACAAATCATTGGCGCATTGATTGCAGCAGTTGCTATTTCTGGCGCAGGACCTACAACTATTTCGACTGGATATTCTTATACAAGTGCATTCATTATCGAAGTTTTCATCACATTTGTTTTGATGGCAAATATACTGTGGATAATTAGCAAAAGTGAAAATAGAATTATTGTATCTTCATGGATTGGCGGGTGCGTAGCAATATTAGCATTCTTATTCGGACCTGCAACTGGTGCAAGTATGAATCCTGCACGAACAATAGGACCAAATCTTATCTCTGAACTCTATAGCAGCATACCATTCTATATATTGTCAACTATTATTGGTGCTTGGCTTGCTGCAGAATTATTTTTGAAAATAGGTTATCAAGAAAAAATATCAGATGATATCAAGAACAGGTAGCTCGAAGAACTTCAATAACATGTTCCAGTGATGGAATAGTGTGATCTTCAAGTGGTGGCGAAAATGGCACTGGAGTGTCCAGTGCACCAATTACCACTGGAGCAGATTCCATATTGTAAAAACAAGATTCTATTATTCTAGATTGAATTGTATGCCCAAGACCACCACTCCATTGACCTTCTTGTAATACGACAAGTCTGCCAGTCCTAGTTACCGATTCAATACATGTCTGAGCATCAAATGGCAATAGTGTACGCAAATCAATTATCTCAACTTCAATGTTTTCTTGTGCTAATTGTTGTGCGGCTTGTAATGCGATATGCAGCATTGAACCCCATGTCACCATAGTAACATCTCTTCCACCCCTGATTACTGCAGCCTTACCAATCTTGAAAGGTTGGCCATTTTCAATAGATTGTTTTACAGATTCAGTATCAACTTTCTGATTGATATTTTGCCCCCAACCTGTAAGTCCACCTCGCAATCCGTACAATCCAATATGCTCAAGCATCAATACTGGGTCATTCAATTCCGCTGCCTCCATCAGGAGGTCATAGGCATCTTGAGGAGTTGCTGGAGCCAACACAACTAATCCTGGGTCATTGGCAAACCACGATTCAATCATATTAGCATGGAAAGGGCCTGAACGAGTTTTTCCTCCAAGTGGAATTCGAATAGTCATTGGGCACTCTGCTCCCCATCTCCAACGAAGCATAGCTGCATTGTTGATCAAGGCATTAAATCCAAGCGCTGCAAAACCTCCAAATTGAATTTCTAGCATTGGCCTCATTCCGGATAATGCAGCACCAACACCCGTGTGGACAATGACTGCCTCACAAAGTGGCATATCAATCAATTTATCCGAATGGCCAGCGTTTTTCAATGCCATATTCATTCCAAATGCACCTGCTACCTCCATATCTTCGCCGATGAATACGCAGTTATCTTGATGACGCGTAGCAATATCTGCCATTGCTTGTTGTATTGCACGAGCATATGTCCATCCACCACTTTCTGTATATTGTAAAGTACATTGCCCGACATCAAGTGGTGAGTCAACCAATTGTACTTCTTCGCTGCCATTTATTCTTGAAAGGTGGTCTTGATGAGTATCAGCATCATTGAGCGAAGTGATTCCTTTTGTTACTGTCTCTGGACTTGGCCATTCCATATCCTCAAGGTCTGCACGTGCATCATCAACAAATTGCTGTTCTTCATTTGATATCGCGGCCAATACATCTTCTTCAACGCCAAGGTCAACGAGAAGTTGACGATGTGTTGGGATTGGGTCTTTCGCTTGCCAATACGCAAGTAAGTCT
>DUCL01000007.1 GCA_012959845.1 Candidatus Poseidoniales archaeon | reverse complement strand
AGCCGCAATAATAAAACCACCCAAAGCAGGGCTTGCCCATGAGTCAATTTGTTGCCACAACTCGCCTGTGTAATCCATTTGAACATTAACAACGACTGGCCGCGACTTGTTTTAGATTGCGTAATAATTTGCTCTAACTCTTGGGTTTTACCAGATTAGAACGTATTGTTAATGCTCACATCTTCCATTTAACAGAACATCCGATTGAATCGGTTTGAACTACAGAAGGCGTTTGACCCGCTAGCATTGCTGTAATAGCATCGGATAGTTCAGATGTTGAAACCCCTGTTGGATTACGAGGAGAATCGTCCATCCTCCCTTGATAAACTAGTTCAAGTTGTGAATTAAATAAGAAAAATTCAGGTGTTCGCTTAGCCCCATATTGTTGAGCGGCCTGTTGTGTTGCATCGTGCAAATAGGAGTATGGCAATCCCTTGTTGGCCCTCTTGACCATGTTTTCATAGGAGTCTTCCGGGTAATTGTTTTCATCATTAGAATTGATTCCCACATAACCAATTCCTTTACTACCACAGTATTCAGCCATAGCATCCATTCTGGAAAAACTGGCGACAACATATGGACAATGATTGCATTCAAAAACAATAACAATGCCATTTTCTCCTTTTGCTTGGTTAAGAGAAACCGTTTCTCCTCCTTGGTTTGGGTTTGCATTTTTCAAAATAAAATCGGGGGCTATGTCGGATATGTTTAGGCTCATAATAGTCCCACACAGGACCTTATTCAAATCACTTCGCTTAATTTAAATCACTTGATTGCGGCCAATTGAGCAATTTCACACTCTTCTAGGCGGGTGCGTGCGACTTGACAATCTGCGTCGATTGCAAGGACACTCTTCCATGCCGCACTGGCCTGGTCAAGGCGTTGTGCTTCGTGATGTAATGCTGCGATATGTAACCGCGCATCCAAGTGCTGAGGGTCGGAACGAACTGCTGCTTCAAAATCAGATAACGCCGCTTCTTCCCTGCTCCAGTCAAGATAGAGTAGGCCACGTTGATGCCATGCGGGTGCGTGGTCAGGGACTAGCCGAAGTGCTTCGTTCAGTGGTGCTTCTGCCCTTTCAGGTCTCTTCAACGACATATGACATGATGCGAGTTGTGTAAGTGCATGGTGATGATGTGGTGCGTTTTCTAGGACCATCTTGAGATCGTCTCTGGCAGGTTCCCATTCTCCAAGCATCATGGCCGCTTCTGCTCTTCGTAGTCTTGCTAGAGTCAAATTCGGCGCTAAATCAAGAAGTATTTCAGAATCATCTAATGCTTTCTTTGGCTCATTTATTGCCATCAGTACACTGCATCTATTCAGGCGAGCTCGAATGTGTCCTGCATCGTATTCCAAAGCCTCAATGTAATGGTTTAGGGCTTGTTCCAGATGGCCGCAGCGGGCTGCAATATTGCCCCGGACATATGAGATCGTTGCGTTTTCTCCGTGTATGTCAGCAGCATCAATAAATGTGCTAGCGGCTGAAATATCACCATTATCAAGTGATAATAATGCCGATTCAATGGATGCTGATGGGTCGGATTCTGGCAATAGTCTTCTAGCCCTATCGAGTGATTCTTCTGCTTCCTTGAACTTTTGTAGCAAGCGGTTACTTCGGGCAAGGCCAAGCCATGCCACTCCAGATTCTCTATCCAATTTGAGTGCTTCATCAAATGCAGCAAAGGCATTGGATAATAATACGGCATCTGTTTGTCCAGTACCATCGCGGGCTCGGTCTGCATTTGCCAAATGAAGTCGTCCTTCGACGACATGCAATAAGGTGTGATCGATGCCAACAGGTGTTTCATCAAGCAACTTTTGTGCTTCTATGAAATCTCCTTCCAATAATTTTCTCGATGCAATTATTGCTCTTAATTCTCCATCTTGTGGGTGGTTTTCTAATGCCTTTTGCATTGCCTTTTCAGCATCGGATGGTGAATCGCTGGCAAATAGTAAGTCTACTTTTAGCATCATTAAGTCTACTCCGCCAGAATCTAATGCTACTGCGTGTGTAGCAGCCTTCAACGCTTCCTTGAGTCTATTTTTATTAGGTGCCAAGAGTATTGCCATCAATGCCCATGCTTCACCGTGTTGTCTGTCTAATTCTAAACAACGGTCAACAGAAGTTAGTGCCTTTCCTAACTCTTCTTCCTGATAGAGTAATTTTGCATGACTATACCAATCATTAGCCACACTTGGGTCTTCAGCGAGTGCATTTTCAATCGCTTCCAGTGCTTCACTGCGCGCTCCTGCTCTAGCACGTAGGCCGGATAATAGTGAACGGTCTGCTGCTGTATCAAGTCCAAGTGCCTCTAGGCGACGGACATCTCTTTCCGCTTCTTCATCGCCCAAACTAGCTAGTAAGTGGGCGTGTGAACGAAGTAATTCTGGGTCGTCAGGAGTGACTGTCATTCTAGCCTCTAACCAATGACGGCGTAGTACTGGGTCGCTCTTGATAATGGCAATCTTTTCCAATGCTTCGAGTAGATTGCTATTACCAGGAGATGCTTGGTATGCAAGGCCGAATGCAGATTCTGCCCACTCATACTGTCGCAGAGACATAGCAACATGGCCGAGTTTATGGGCTGAAAGGGAGTTCATTCCAAGTTGGTCAAGTGTAACATTTTTGTTTACGAATAACTCAAGAAGACGTGTAACCAATGATTCGCTTGTTGAATTGAGAACACTTTCAGAACCAACCACTGTGTCGCTGCTTACTGTAGCCACCAAAGTTTCAATACAGTGCAAAGAGTCTCCAATCGCAATGTCAATCTCTTCTTGGTTGGCAAATTCTCCAAGGTTTTCCAAACGAGTGATTGTGGCATGCGAAAGTATTGCGCCATCCAATTCAGGATTGGTGGCCCTCAAGGCATCGATTAGCCCTAATACATCTCCAACCGAGTTTTGCAGAGCACCAATTTCACTGTTGAGATGTGAATAATTTGCTGCTTGGGATTCTTGAAGTAAAATGCCTGTTTCGTTGAGTAGGATGAATTTGTCATCGGCCTTCTTCAGCCAATAACCAACACCGCCTCCAACGCCAATACAAGTGAGGCTGAAAAGTACTGTTAAGGGGTCCATTATCACCCACCTTGCCTTTATGCCTTTATGGTCTGCGGATGAAAAGTGGTTTTTGAGGGCGTTTTCCGCACCTTCTAAATTTTACCGCCCCCTAAAGGGGGCCCAGCAAAAAAGCCTAAATTATTCTATTTTAGGATTGATGGCATTGCAGTTGGATGTAAGAAAATGCAACTATTTGTCGTCTACATTGCTCACATTGAAAGGCTGTGGCTGTTCTTGCCAAGGTTAGGTGAGCCCGTGAGTGTCGATTCCGATGATAGTTCCGACACCCCTTGGTATCATTCAAGGTTGGAAGAGTGGGGCGACTCTGGATTAATTGTTGATGGATTGGAAGATTATCTTTCCAGTGATTCAGCAACTTCTAGTGATAGATTGCAAAAGGCTGAATATTTTGTCAATTTAAGTGTTAATTTACGCCATAGGCTAACTTCTGTAATTGAAAACTGGCATGATGAAGATGTTGTTTTAGCAGCGCGTTGGCAAAAAGAATTGAAAGACCCGATGACTGCTGACGAAGTGTTGGTTGAATATCAAAACTGGGCTAAGGATAATCGCCCTTGGGAATTGGAACTTGAAGCGGGAGCGCTACAATGGGCCACTGCTGGTGTTGGGGAAATTCGCAAAGAATTGCTGGATAGATTTGACTCATTAGACCGGTCCACTACCTCTGCTACACTGGTAATGGTTCCATACTTATCCAATCCCGAAAATTTTGAAATTATCGAGGAAGGACTGAGCGGAATTGAACAGAATGAAAAAAGGCAAAACGGATTGATTACCGATTCGATGAAACAAATGTTAGATGTTGGTTACGATGTAGGATATATTTCAGAATTAAATCTGAAAGAAGCACTCGATGAAATTGACAAGTGGTACTTGCTGCATGATGAGCATGAGCAATTACGCCTGCTAATAATAAAGGAAATTGCCCCATTTGACGAAAGTTTGGCCGAACATCACGATTCTAGAAGAATGGTGTTGATCAAAGAAGGTTTGTCAGCAGATGTTCAGGACCTTCACCAACAGATTGTTGCAATTGCTGACAATTTACATCAGCGAAAACAACTTCTCAATGACCAATTAAATAATTGGCGGGATATTGGGATAATTTTGCCAAGTGACCAAGCCGCTACCGCTGAGGAATTATTAGAATGGGAAGCGAATCTTCCTGAGATAAATAATGTGGTTAACACCCATCTAAGCGCTTTACAAAGTTGGAAGGAAATCGTATCCCGATGGCCTGAGAGAAAGGATGAGGGAGAAGCATTAGCAGGTAAAATTGAATTCACTCAAGATTTCATTGATGTTGTTGAATCTTTGCAGCAGGATTGGAAGCAAATAGAACTTGATGGCTTGGAATTAGTAGCGAAATATGAGGATGGTGGATTGGCAATGGACGCATGGCGGCAGCGGGTTGTTGAGGAACCGCGTAATTCACTTCAACTATTGAAAAATGAACTGCCAATGTTAGATGCTAGACTCAATTTAATTGAGACTTTATTAAATTTAGATTGCTCGTTTGATGGTTCGGATGAAGTGGAAAAACGTGTTTCTATTCTAAGAGAAATTGATGTTGATGATGAAGTGGTAGTCAACATGGAAGAATTCATAGACAAACAATCAAGGCGTGGGGCTAGACATTTGAGAATGCTAGAACGTGACTGGTTGGATTTGTTAAGTCAAGGGAAAGCGGATGAAAGTGTAGCTACTTCACCTTTGAGTATTGGCGCTTTTGAAGAGTTGGTAGCGACTACACGCCGCTTTGGAAAATCTGCTACAACCTCTCCTTCTGCTGGTGATGTAATCGCCGGTGAAACAATGAAAAGATTGGCTGCGAAAACTGACCAAGAATTAGCCGAATTAGAGTACCGAGGATGGAATGTCACTCAATTGAGGATTGAAATCACCGTTGATCTTGTCGCTACTGCGAGAAAGGTTTCCAACATGCGCACGAAAATTGACCAGCATCCATCTCTTCGACGGCGCCTCAAATCCTTGCCTTGGAAAAATGATGTTGCATTGGCATTGGAAACTGAATTAGAATTGCGCAAACCTGATGCCATTGAAAGTCTTCACAATAGAGTCCCTCAATTTCTCAGGCATTTGGCAGCGCGTCCTGTTGAAGACCCTGATTTTTCTTTCACTTCATGGAGCCCTTCACCAATACGCCAAACTTTGGTGCCGATGGTGGGCAAAGATGGAAAAGAGGTTTTGTTACCCCGCGATGGATTACAAGATGCTCACGAGGCGATTCTTGAAGCTATGGAAATAGAAAATGAAGAAGAGGAGACTCCTCTACAACAAGAAGTTGTTGAACCTGCAAAGGATGAGGAAATTATAGTTGAGCCTGAGATTATTGTTGAGCCTGAGATTATTGTTGAACCTAAAATTAAAGATGTAGCGGCGGTTAAAGAAAAATCAAACACATCATCGGGTGGAGAGACTGAAAGAGCGCTTGCTGCACTCGCATCACTTCTACATAATTTGGGCCTGCAAGAAGATGCTGCAATTGTCGAAAGTGAAGGCATAGATTCATTGGATTCCGTACGCAGAAATTTAGCGAGTCATGTAGGAATAGAACCGCGCGACATCCGTGTTGATAGGGCTTTACGACTGGCGATTCGCCTATTGCCGCGCCAGGAAGGTGGCGATGAGGCTCGCGCTGAATTACTTAGCAAATTGTCTAATGCAATTGCTGAGATGGAAAAATGGTTGCGGCTTCGACTTGGGACAAGACGTTCGGAGGAGAGTGAAAACTTCCTCGGAGCGAGTGGAAACTTCCTCGCAGATGCAAGCACACTCGGTATTGCTCTCAAGAGGGTTCCAGGGCCAGGGATAACCCCTGCGTTGGTTGCTGATGAGTTAGAGCTTCCACACCCTACTGAATTAAGCGAGTTGCAAAATGGTGTAAACCATGTAGTCAATAGTATTCTTTTACCACCGGTTGGTGGCGTTAGAATCTAATCAATCTTCACGATGTTCTTCGACTAACCAAGCTTTGACATCTTCACGTACTGCGAATCCTTTTCCAGCCTTTGTTCCGATAACTGTTGGAATTGCGGCTTCACTTGCAATTTCTAATGTTCTTTCGCTAACTGGGCCATTAACAATCATTGCAATTGCGCCATCCGCTGCGTTTGCTTTCTTTGCGAGTGTTGATGCGCCTACTTCGTCAGAAATTGTTCCATCGACCATCATGAATACTGCCTTTTTAGAGGTAATATTGTCTAGATGGTCAAAGAATTCTTGAACTTCTGCAGGTGCTTCTTCAACTACAAATTCTTCAGGCATATCTTCTGCCCAATTCTTATCTGTAACACCGCTTTTATCAGCACTTTCTTGTTTCTTCTTCAGTGTATGAGAGAATTTTGATGCTTCAACTTTCATTGAAAGGCATTTTGTTACTGTCTTTTGTGGCAGTAGTTCCCATTCTTGGCCAACTGGTGCTTGTGCAACAAAGTCAACCTGAAGAGTTTCAATCAGTTGAGAAAATAACATCTCTCCACCTCTGTCTCCATCAATTGCGAGGATTACTGTTTCCTTGCTATTTGCTAAGTCGATCAATTCTTGCTTCATGTCACCAGCGCCATCAGCGCTGATTGAATTCTTTACGCCACAGTTCAACAGGTTGCGAACATCGTTTCTTCCTTCAACGATAATCAGTGAAGTGGAAGATTCAACATTTGGTCCACAGGTTAATCCATGGAATGATGTTGCAGTACCTGTAGTCAGAACCGAACGTACTTCTTCGATTACGGTCTTTGATGCTGCTTCACCGGAATTGACTAGGCTAAGGAGTAGTTCCTTTGCACGGTCAACAACAGCCGTTCGCTTGGTCGCTCTTACATCTTGGATGTCAATTACTCTAATCACTGCAGCACATGGGCCAATCCTATCGATTGTTTCTAATGCGGATGCAATAATTGCTGTTTCAACATTATCCAAACTGCTTGGTACTGAAATTACTCCGTGCACTTTACCGCCTTTGGATTCAATTTCAACATCGACGTGGCCGATGCGCGCAGTTCTTTGCAACTTGCGTATTTCTAGTTCGTCACCGAGCAAACCTTCGGTTTGCCCCATGATAGCCCCGATTATGTCCTTTCGTTGGACAGAACCGTTGACTTTAATGTCAGCGCGAATTAAATATTTCATCGCCTTTTGCTTCTTGTGACCTGAGTCACGATTTCCTTTATGAGCCATATTTCTTACCTCCTTGTGTTCACTAAACCGTTCGCAATGATTGGAAAGACCCATCGGGTCTTTCACTGCATTACAGTGCTTGAAATGTTGCCATCTCAAAGCGTGAAAGGGAAGTGAACAGTTTTTGGGACCACCCAATACTAATTGAACCCTCTTGTTCAAAATTGGCCAAATCATCGGTTCTTGCCGAGCAATGTATTCAAGAAGAAGAAAACGATGGGGTTGTTATGTCCAAACTCTCCCTCGGTAGTTTGAACATCTTTCGCTCTACTGTAGAAGTGATGCTCGCTGATGGTATTTTGACACGGGAAGAGAAGAGGTTAATCATCAAATTGGCTAGTTCTCTAAGCCTTACCAATGCCCAACCAGGAGAAATATATTTGGCGATAAAGGAGGGGCGAAAAAGTCCAAAGGGTGATAATATTTCTGCCAAACAAGCTTTGGGAATATATACAAAAGTTTTCGAAGTTGCGATTGTTAACGCTTCTCTATCTAGGGATGAATTCAGAGTTTTGGCGCATTTACGTTCTGTTTTTGAAATCGATGACCGTGAACACGCCCTCATCGAAGATACATTACGCGATATGGTTAAGGAAAAGTTCGAAGATCCAAACGTAATGGAAAAAATGCTTGCCACCCTTCGGGATTCGGTTGGCTTGGTAGGAGATATTTTTGACACTGTTCGTAAAAAAACGGTTGATGGTGGTTCTTCTTGATTTCGGACTTGGACGAATTTCTTACAATCCAATCTCCAAAGGTCTTGTTAGGAAAAAGAAGATGTTTGAAATTCCTACGCCTTGCATATGCAAAGGGATGTATTGGAATGATGGTCAAACCTACTTCCGATTTATTGGCGCATGATGGTGGATTTTCTTTCAATCTTGGTTGCGCAGACCCTGAACTAAGAAGAATCGCTTCGTGGATGTTAACCAATAGCAATAATCGGAGGAAACTTGCCAAATTAATTCCAGCACTTTGGAAAAGACATGGTTATGAGGATTTGAAGATGGTTGGCATTCTTCTTTCCAATTTATCTGAGGACGATTTGGGCGAGGAGGCTTGGATGGCCTTTATTCACTTATTACGGGGTCAAGAATCATTGGATATCATACTTGATATCGCAGAGGAAATGGTTCGGGGAGGGCATCCAATTCCCGAAGATACATGGATAATGGAAATGTCAAAACAAAGTACATTATGGCATCAAACTGCTGTAATCTTTTGTTCTTTATCAAAACGAAATCTTACTCTTTGTAAGGAGATGGTTGAGTTGGCACCCTCTGGTGGAGAGTTGTTTGAACGAATACGAGTGCGTACCTTATCAGAG
>DUCL01000006.1 GCA_012959845.1 Candidatus Poseidoniales archaeon | reverse complement strand
ACGATTATCGATCAAAGAATGTCACTTCTTGAGGAAAATTGGAAACGTGACGATTGCCGATTGGCACTTGAACTACCAGAAGAAGACACCCCTTCTTTGACCCTTGGAGTGGTTGACCACAGACCTCTTACCCCACAGACCAGCGAAAGTTTGCTATCTCAATGGCTCGGAGATTTTGGCCTACTTGGAGAACGCCCAGGGAAAGAAATCAATGCTGATTCCTTATCATGTAAATTATTTGAAATTCTTCTTAGCAGAAATGCGCCATTATCGCTTGATGAAGCGGCCGCACTGCTCAATGGACCTAAGCCTCGTATCGGACGCATCCTAGAGCGCTTTAGAGCATCTGGAATGGTTGAAAGAGTCGCCAGAACAGATCGGCTTTCTATCTCGCTATGGTCTGCGATGATGGCTCAGTATCAACGGCGTGGTGAAGATTGGATGCTAAAGAAAGGAGGTTTCAATCGAATACTCAATGAAACTCAACAATCAAAGTTAATTCAAAAATTAAAAAAGAACAAATTGAAAGTTGAAGATGTGGAATCTCAATTGAAAGATGTAAATTCAAAACAACAAATGCTACTGCTTAACCTATTGGGTGGCCGTTTGCCTTTGGGACACCGCCTTAGTGGGGAAACTGCCGAGGATGTTACTCGTCGCATCAATGAACGATTAGACAAGGTATTACGACGAATGCGTCGTGTTGCAGAACTTCTTGTTTCTGCTCAAGGTTGAATCGATCGGGGTGGAATCACATGAGCCAGTATATTACAGCCAAGCCAGGTCAATGGGATGGAGAGCAACGTCCTCTCTTTCTCGCACCTATGGCTGGGGTTACTGATTTACCTTTTCGCCTATTAGCCAAAGATTGTGGTGCCGATTTTACAATTACTGAATTCACTAATTCTACCGCACTAACTCGTGAAGCCGCGATGTCTTGGCAAAGAATGGAAACCTGTGAAGATGAATCTCCATTTATTCCCCAAATATTTGGGGGGGTTACTGAAGATATGGCTCGTGCTGCAGAGATGCTAAGCGATAATGCCGATATTATTGATTTGAATTTTGGCTGCCCTGCACCAAAGGTGACCAAAATTTGTGCTGGGGCGGCTTTGATGGGAGACCCGGATAACTTGGTCGATATGTGTTCGCAAATCGTAGATAGAATTGATATTCCCGTTACAGCAAAAATGAGATTGGGGACTGGGCAAGGAGAAAATAATGCCCTTGAGATTTGTAAGGAATTGGAGAATATAGGAATTCAACGATTGTGCATTCATGGCAGAACTCTCAAGCAAAGATATTCAGGACAAGCAGATTGGCAATATATCGCAAATGCGGTTGAGGCGGTTGAAGTTCCAGTAGTTGCAAATGGCGACATTGTTGATGGTGCATCTGCTTCGGCCTGCCTTTCACAAACACACGCAGCCGGATTGATGGTCGGAAGAGGTGCAATCGGTAGACCATCAGTATTTGCCGAAATGAAAGTTGAATTGGGCTGGATGGGTGAAGAGCAATTACCTTGGGTAGAGCAATTCGAAGGAAATTGGCATTCACTATCCGAAGTAGGTAGGCAGTTTGAAACTAGAAGATGGTGTTGGGATAGGTACATAGAATTAGCAAAACAAACTACTGGATTAGATTCAAAAAGTCTACGAGGTCATGCGGTTTCCTTTACCAAAGGATTGCCAAGCGCCAAAAAAATTAGGTCTATCATGCATGGAAAGGTTACTAGAGAAGAATTTGCTCAGGCAACATCCGATTTTCTTTCATCTCACAAAGAGTGAAATGAAATCTATTACTCAAAATGTTGATTGCCACTCTTCGACATCTTGTTCCTTAGCCCAATCTTCATCTGTGGTTTCTCCACGAAGTTTGAGTACTTCACGGGCTAGTAGCCAGTAAATTTGAGCAAGAGAGCGACGACCCTTGTTGTTCGCAGGTAATGCGATGTCAACATTGCGCAGATTGTTATTTGCATCAACAATTCCAACGATAGGTAGTCCGGAGTTAACAGCCTCAATCAATGCTTGTTGGTCAGCGGCTGGGTCTGTTACGAAAAGGACATCTGGTTCAACATATGAACGAAGAACTGGATTGGTAAGAGAACCTGGAATAAAACGACCGACTGCTGAATTTGCACCGATTGCTTCAGAGAATAGGCGTGCTGGTCTTTGTCCGTATTGTCGTGCTGAAACAACCATAATACGAGGAGAATCAAAATTGTTGAGGAATGCAGCGATAGAACGAACACGGGAATCCGTGATATTGACATTTAGAATGTATAATCCATCTTCGCGTACACGCTCAATAAATCGCATCATGTCTGCACTTTTTTGTTGAGTACCGATATTGACGGCATTCTCCTCATAGGTTTCAAACGGGAGTAGTAGTGTTGCTTCTTCATCGGACATAGATAAACCTCAGCAAGCCGGCGACATAACCCCCATATTAAACCGCTTCGCACTAACCGAGGCAAACAAAATCACTGTGTTTAGTGAAAACACCATGACCACGACGGGGGAGAATAAAAGAAAGAGCCCGCTCACACGAAGTCTGCTGGGGGAATTAATATGGCTCGAAATTCTCCAAAATCTGACCAAATAAAGGGTGCTGAACTGCATGAGGATGGTGTTTGGCGATTAGAAAATGGTGAGCCATTGAGAGTTAGTGCCAGTGATTTAGAGAGGCATGAGTATTGTCCTCTCTCTTGGGCGCTTGCTCGCGAAGGGAAAAGTGGCCAAGGTGAAGCGATAGTAGCCGGAGTGGAAAAACACGCTGAAATTCACGGCCAAGTGAAAGACTATCAAAAGAAACACTCGGAATTACGTAGAGCGATGATAATTTGGTCATGGTGGTATGCTGTTGTGTTAGTTTTTGTAATTGATACTATAATTTTTTCATTGATAGATGATGTTGCATTCACTCCTATTTCAATTGCCAAATATCTTGCTCTTTGGGCATTATCTCTCCTAGTTACTAGTATTGTAGCAGTATATTTGCCATGGAGAGAATGGATTGGGTGGACTCACACTATTGCAAAATCAAAAATTGATTTTGAAGATAATTCTGTAAACGATATTGAATATTTTTTTCAGCCTCAGGGATTTATCGGTGGATGGTTTGAAGCAGGGCGTATTGAGGCAGGATTATTATTTGCATCAATAGCATTGGCCCTCCATTCAATCGCTCTTGTAGGAGCAGATAATAGAACTCAAGCTGGATTCTTATTGGCGACGATTGCAATGACATGGACATTATTGGCCTCTTGGCAATTACAAAAAGCACTACTCGCTGAGAATTCATTGGAAATAGCAAGGGAAATCGTCGGATTACAAGAAGATACAAAAATAGCATATTCTGATGATGATAATAACTCGGGATTGCTAACAGATCCAATAACCGGGCTTCGAGGTCGCCCTGACCAAATAGTGATAGTCGATGGAGAATTTATTCCAGTTGAACAGAAAACTGGAAGAGTACCAAAATACCCTCACCGCTCTCATAAAATGCAAGTCTTAGCATATTTGCATTTGGTTGAAATTAGTACTAAACGACCAATTCCTTACGGTGTTTTACGTTACGGAAAGGAAGATTTGCATCAAATCTCTTGGGATGAAGGGAGCAAAGAATTATTGTTTGATGCTATTGCTGAAGTTCAAAGATTAATGGTTCAAAACAATGCAAAGAGAAACCATAACAGGCCTGGGAAGTGTAAAAATTGCTCACGCAATTATGCTTGTCCAGATTCTTTAGATTAATTCATTCTGCCGTACAAGTCCCTTCCAAGGGATATTCAACACATAGTTTTGTTATCGTCAATTGAATATTGAAATTGTCATGGATTAGTCCAAGCGTTTCTTCTCCAATGCCTCTCGCTTGAACATCTAGTACCCACTCGCCCTTAGCAAATTCGGGAGTCGGTTCAAGAGTTTCTTCAACCGGTGCTGAATCTGAACTAACGTCGACATGCCATTGAATTACTCCTTCAGAATCAGTTAAGGTGGCTCTTACATACCTCGTATTATTTTCCAGTTGTGGAAATAATTCAGAAAAAGTAAATGCGGCCTTGAAATATACTGAAATTTCAGTAACAGAATCATCAACAACAAATGTTGACTTGTTGGTATATGGCTGTATTTCCAAAGTGGTATAGGTATGGGAGACGTATATTTTGTCATAGACTGAGACCCATTCAGCAGGTTCTCTAAATCCTTCAACTGCTTCGCGTGCTGGAATCAAGCCCAAACAACCAACTGTTGAAGTCATCAACATTGCCAGAACAACTAGCATTGGCAATATTCTGCGCTGCATCAAATATAGCCACTCTTCCCTTTGTTTTCAATGCCTCCCCCGCTTGAGGCAATTTGAAGCCAAGTTGTGTTGTGAGTCAAATCGCCTGGATGACGCACATGGTGGCCGAGCGAAAGCGATGACGAACCCTATGAAAGCCGACAGGCACCAATAATTCCTCTTTGATCGGTATTCAATATCATTCGAACTTAGCACCGCAGGTACCGCACTCATTCGCTTCAACTGCAATGTCTGCGCCACATGCACCACATTCGGCAACTTGAGAACTCTCTTCTTTTCGCTTAGGAGCGCGTCGTTTTGGCTTCTGTGCTTGCCTTGCAGCAGCAACTTCTGAATCGGATTTAGTAGATGCTGAAAGTGGGGCATCATCATCTTCAAAGGTGAAATCTGTTTTTGATTCTATGACCTCATTTCCTGCTAGTGAATTGTCGGTTGCACTCATTCCAACTTCTACCTTTTCACCTGGCAACACTCCGTCTTCACCAGTGACTTGGAAGATTTGCTCTCTAATTCCTGCATCACTTGCAGATAATTCCTTACCATCATCCAAATGAGCTTGAAGTTCACGACCTTCTAGCATCTCGTCAATTCCAACTCCAACCGCGGCTTCTTTTGCACTCTTGAGTGTCGTAGTAACTTTGCTCTTCAATTCTTCAATCTCTTCCTCTGTGAGTCCTTCGAGCGCTATCTCATCTGCATGTCGTCTATCGTATGCAGCTTCAACCTCTTCCTCGGCACTCTTCAAGTTTTCATCCCATTCTTGCTCTAGTTGTTCTTCATCATAACCAAATTCTTGGGCAGTTGATGCGAAATCTTCCGCTCCAGTGACGATTTCATCTTCATCTTCTTCAATTTCGATATGAATGTACTCTTTCTCTTCAACTACTCTTCTTTGCCTTTGTTCAAAGAATGATGATACATCTTGCTTAGCACCACAATACGGGCAATCTTCCATCAAGTCAGGAATTGATTCTGTGCATTCATGGCAATCATGGAATTGCTTTCTAGCCTTCTTTAGATTGAATGCGCAATGCGGACAACGGTCTTCATCTCCTTCTAACTCTCCATCACATGATGGACAATAGTCGAAAATATCTCTTTCCACTTCTTCTTCTCTTTCTCTGGTAAGAATAAATGCCACTACTAGCAATGCGACCAATCCCAAAGCGCCGCCTCCAAGTAAAGTCATTGTACCTTTAGTAGATGCTTCATTATTAGTTGCTCCATCATCAGCAGTTGCCGTTGGGAAAGCACGTGTGAACATGCTAGTGACGGTCATATCTGATGGCGAAATTTTGATAGTACTAATTGGTGCTGAAGCGACAAAATTACAAGAAATTGACGCTCTATCACCTCTTTCCTCTATTGTCACAAGCATTGTTTCTAATAAATCGCCACCTCCATCAACACAGTTGAATGAAACATTACCCGTTTCAATACTTGTCATGTTTATTGACAATGTGTAAGCATCACCACTTTGCAATGGCGCAGTGGCGGCATTGCCAGAAATATCAGTTAATGAAATAGATGAATATACCCATTGTAATCTCAATGGTGCCTCAACCAATATACTACCAGTTGCCAAACTATTCAATGGATTACTATCCCAACTGGTGCTATGTGGAACCCACTGTGCTTCAAATTCTGCTGTATGAGAGCCGATTAAGGTGGTCAAGGCAATATCCCATGGTTGAGTTGCTCCAGCATCAACATATATCCAATCTGACTGGCCCTGAACTCCTTCCCATACATAGACGATTCTTCCTCGCACTTGGATATCCCCGATATTGGAAATACTGACTCGCCAAGTTACATCTTCACCCGAAGAAATCGAGGAAGAGGAGGGGATTGCATCTCCATCAACAAAAATATCTGGAATTGGATATATGGAAAGTTGACCTGACGCCCTATCGTTATCGGTTGTCTCTTGGATGATACTGCCTGCATTGAAAGGATCTAATTGTGCAGTAACAATATGTGAACCTTCACTCAAAGAAGAGAGGTCATTTATTGTCAGTACTTGACTCCAAGATGTCTCTGCATAGCCTATCCCTGTGAGGCTAACAGTGAATGGAGCCATCGATAACAAACCTCCATTATCAGTTGGAATCTCAAGACGAAGAGGAACTTCAGTGGTTCCGGTTCCATTAGTTCTACCTAAAGTCCCTTCAATTGTCCATGGGCCTTCTAAAGCGCCACTTTCAACTGTTACTGTTAGGTCTCCAATATGGTAGACATCCATTCTTGTCTCAACCAACAAAGATTGTTCTACAATCTTGTTTATCTCTGAGGCTTCATGTACTTCTTCATAATAATCTGGATTTAGATAGATGGTATGAGTTCCACTTTCTGGTGCAATGAATGTAGTATTAACCCATTGTGACTGACCTGCGAGTATTGCTGGAGTTGGCAAAAACTGTTCTTCACCACTGGATGAGGAAAAATGAAGGGTACTCGCTGCTGCATCAACACTACCAGTATTGGTAATGCGAGTTGATGCTGTAACATTATCTCCAGAGTTTATTCCGCTCAGAGGAGATAATACGCTTTCAACTACTCGCAAATTTGGCAAGCCTGTTACTACGAACTCGAGGTAAAATGATGCTTCGGTGTCGCCGTTAGCCTCAAATGTCACCCACACTTTGTGAGTTCCTTCAGTTAGTGAATTCCATGTTGCGTTAACATCAACTGTTGATTCACCAAGGATATGGACTGTGTTCATTTCAAGTAATTTGTTTGAACTTACTCCGTCTTTGTAAAATGCATATTCAACATCAAATGCATCAATTTGTTGGGAATTATATAGCGTTAGAAAAATGGTGATTGAATCACCTGCTTCAGGGGATGCTGGCAAGATGCTCAAAGTAGATGAGGAGGCTTGAATTCCACCACTAGTTTCTGCTGAAACTGATAACGGAATCATTGTCAGAGCCAACAATACTACGACCAGCGTGGACTTCAACTCGTTCGCCATGTAACTAAGCGTGGTATTGCGTAGCACTTGAACCCATCTCAAAGCAAAGGCATTAGTTGTCAAGACTTTGAGATGCTTCCACGCGCCAAAGGAACAAACAAATATGGAAATGATATCATTTTGGCAAATGATATTACCTTCACTAAATTGTCAAAAGAAGCGTTTCTATGGGTAGCATTGAAGGCTGAGCCCAAACGTCTCAAGACTATGCAGGGGAGGGCGGCGAGCATCGTGTTGGTTTTTCTTCTCGCTAGTCTTGTCTCCCCATTAATTGATTACAATGATAAAAGTGATACTTTATCAGACTCGATTGTTGTAAAGAACTCTCCTTCAGATATCAGTATAACATTCAGTAATGGTCCAAATACAAATGATGATATCACCGGAATACACACTCTCACTTTTACATTGACTGGAACTGGTAATATTTCTTCTATATTGATTGAAATATTGGATTCAGGCACATGGAGTACGGTAGCAAACTTGACCGGAACGCCGTGGTTAAAGCATTTTGATTCGACAGCATATACGAATGGCAGTTATACGCTAAGGGCTACTGCTTGGGATGATGATGTTGCCAACAATACATCAACACAAAGTGGACAATTCAATATTGTAAACCATGTGCCAGAAATAACAATTTTCAAAGTATTGAATCCTGATTACGGAACTGGTGATTCCGCTACTGATAGAGCATGGTTTGACATTGAAGCCAATGAGGCTATTTCATTTAGATGGGGTGCTATTGATGATGATCTAAAACGCGCAACTCTAACCAACGCACCTGGCCCTGGCGCTCCTTCTGCGGATGGCCCGGGAACTCTCAATTATGGCTGGGATTGGGCAAGTGGAAATATGTCTGAAGGTGCTTCTAATCCTCGCTTAACGGTGTTCGATGATTCGGGACTTTCGAACTCCTCTACATTGTTCATCGGCATAGATAGAACCGGTCCTAGTATCGGCACAATATCGGTTGGTGATGGCTCTTCTTGGCAACAAACTACATCTATCACACTTTCAAACCTAATTGCTGGAAGTAATGACGGCCAAGGCAGTGGTGTTAGCCATGTTGAATGGTCTGATGATATTGGAGTGACTTGGAATTCTGTAAGCACTGATTCAACTACATTGACAATGGATGAAGGAATACATAATATTGCAATTAGAGCAATTGACAATGTGGGAAATACTGGGCCAAGTGATACCATCACGATTAGAGTGGATGCAACTGAACCAGAAGCAGATGGCTGGACTGTTGATGAATTGACAACCAGTAAAATCGGTGGTGCAAATGTTTCATTCAGTGCTATTGATGGACAATCTG
>DUCL01000005.1:586-8683 GCA_012959845.1 Candidatus Poseidoniales archaeon | reverse complement strand
CGAAATCTTCGAGCAAATTCTCCAAGTCGACAATCAAATGACCGACAGTATCTCCTAACTGATGTTCTAATCTCTGCTGTACTGACCAGCGCGCCAAGCCTCTAACTGCGCCAGCAGTTTGTGGAACTTGTCTCTCAAGCAATGTCATGACTTCATTTGAAAGTAGATGTCTTGGAGTTGTAGCTACATGGTCTACAGTTGATTGAATAACTTGTAGTGCCCGTTCAACTGCTCTGTCTAATAATGTCACAGAATACCCTAATCCTCGTGCAGCCTCAAGACGAGAAAGTACCGGGCCTAGACCCTCAAAGGTTGATGCATCATCCAATAGTGCTTGAGCCAATGGCTCATCGGCAAGACGAGCGCGAATCCTTTCCGCTTCTTGAATATCTAGTAATGCTTCTTCATGTGCTTGGCTCAAATCTTCAGCCTTATCTATCAAAGACAATAATTCCGCTTCACTTTGTCCTTTACGAGCCCCAAGGTCTCCCAATTCGCGCAATACTTGACGGCGTTCATCCATTAATTCACGTAATTCTGCCTGCACTTGACTATGTCTTGCCTCGTCTTGAGCGAGACGGTTTCGATTTTCATCTGTTCTACGTCTGCTTGCCTTACCTTCAGCATCAATTTCATCAAGACTTGTGTTGGCAACATGAATCCTTTCTTCTAATTGAATCAATTCAGCCTGAGCCCTTGCATGGCGTTCACGAGTAGTTTCAACCTGCTCTTGCAATACTCTAAGGCGACGCTCATCATCATCAGATTGTTGTCGGATAGTGGATAATCGTTCACTACCTTCGTCTAAGGAAGAATTTAATTCAGCCTCTTTGAGGGCCATTTCTTGAATTGCATCTCTAAGAGCCTCGCTAGATTTAGTATCACCAAGGGCTTTAGCCAATTGACTTGCTCTCTCACTTACCTGATGTTCCAATTCATTGACTCTCTTTACCAATCGAAGCGCTCTAGATTCCGCGTCTTCACTCTTGGACACTGCTTGAGACAAATCCACTTGCATAGAATTTAAAGACGAATTTGCAGCTTCCAATGCAGACATCCGTTCATCGCTACTTTCACTCGCATGGCGAGCAATAGTTTGAGCGGCAGTTTTTGCAGTGCTCGCATCACCTAATTTTGCGTTTAATGAGGCATTACTCTTTGTTAGTTCATCAATTTGTATTTCAGCAGACTCCAATCTTCTTCTCAAGCCTGCATCCACAGCAGGCGCAGGTTCCGCTTCAACCTTAGGTAGCCCTTTGGAAATACTATCCACAGTCGCCTTGAACTTTGCAGAACTTCTTGCCTTGCGCAATGATTCAACGCCAATTTCAAATCCAAGAATAAGATTGATTTTTTGCAGCAAAGTCTCTCGGCGTGATTCTGAACGTGTTCGGATTGTAGAGATTAAGTCTCTCAAATCCGCGAGAATAAAGTCATCAATATTTCCACTTTCACTCGATACGATCGTACCAGTGGGTAGTCGATGTAGTTTGAGAACTCTCTTCGAGTCAGTCAATCTCAAAACCGCTTCTTCAAAAGAAACATTATTTGGTGCAGAAATAGCCACCGGTATTCCTTTGCTCAACACAAGGGAAACAGCGGTATTTTCGGTAATTCCTGATTTAATATGTCCAGTAACTTGTTCACTAACGGCAGCTTCAAGCATTGAGATAATAGCGCCCGGTCCACCTTTTCCTTCACGCATTACGAAACCGTCTGGAATTTCAGAGCTCAAAGCACCAGTACTTCCAATCTCTCCATCAAGAGCAGCTGAAGCAGCAGAAATAATTCTTGAATGGTCGGAATTCGCCTCGGTCCAAACTGCAATTGCGATTTCACCCGCTTGGGCAAGCAATAACGCGCCATCGGCTGTGTGAAGTGTCCAATGCCCCTCACTGGTTAGGCCAAGATTCTGTGATAATGTACCCCTGCTAGCGATTGTCGTCCCAATTTGTAGAGCAAGTTCTTCTGCATCACCAGGTAACTCGCCAACATTGTCAATTAACATTCCAGCATCAACGGCAATAGCGCCACGAACCGTAATGTTTTCACAAATTATTCTTAGAACTGATGAGAGGTCACGCGACAATAGTCGTTCTACAACATCTCCGCGAGGAATCAAACCTTGGCGGTCAGCATTGAATTCAAATGATTCAGGGATAATTTCTGCAACACCGCCCAAACCAGCCATTGAATATTGGTGGGCTTCCAACCTAGCACCATCGCTTTCAATTTCGTTGAGCCTATTTTTCGCCTCATTTCCGCCGAGTAGGTACTTTCCAGTGCCACTTTCGCAAATCCATGCTACAATTCTGCCAGCGCGGACTAGTCTATGGCCAGAAGGAGTCTTTCTCCTACCCAGCCAAGTAGTAATAATTCCATGGTCAAACGACTGTATCGAACCGTCTTCAACGGATATTGTTTCTTTGATAGGCTTTCCAATTGGTAGGTCAAACATAGGTATCAACTCATTTGTGTTGTCGCAATAATACGACGGTCTCGGTCTAAAGCATGGCGCCATCTGGCAAGACGGCCACCCTTTCCACTTAGCACGACGATTCTATTTGGAGAGGCGATGTCTATCATCATTCTCTCTTGACCCTCGCACCAAATCTCAAACACATCACCGATTTCTGTGGCGTAAGCGCATTCAAGTGCTGCAGTAGTTATCTTAATCGCTTTGTCCAAAGGCGGCAAAATACCCTCATCTCCAACACTTGCTAGTAGACGACCGTTGTCATCGATTAGCATTGCTTGATCAACTCCTTCAATTCGAAGTAATCCGGCGAGAACACGTTGTAACATGGATGCTCAATTTCCTTGTCAGCGTTGTAGCCTTCAAGAACCTTTGTGTTTCTATCCCCCTAAAGGGGGATTTACCGACCCAAATTAATTTTCCAACTGCAAAACAGGCGAAATTCAATCGCGGAACAGCCAAGATGCCCTATTTTCCGCGAAAAACAGGCCAATATGTCATCAGAATATCTTAATCCAAATTTGTGCAAATTAATGCTGCAAGAAATGAATTTTTCTGAGAAATATTGCAATAATGTTGTCTAATAATTCAATTGGGAAATTAAAATTGCAATTGAAAATTGAGGGGGTGCGAATTCAGCAGTGCGGGGTAGTATTACAATAAGAATATTGCTTTGAATATTGCAAACTTTGATTATTATTTTTCACCAGTTCAAATCACGTTATGGAAATTTGAAGGGATTGCTTGAAAAAAGGCGAAGTATCGCCTTGTGTTATGACAGGAGGGAGTTCAGCCTTTAGCGTGCCAAAGTGCGATGCATGTGAACACCCAGCGGTTGTCGAGCAGGCCTATTCAGGCAGAATCCTATGTAGTAAGCACATGGCAAAATCAGTGCGAAAGAAAATCAGCAAGGAATTGAGGCTACAACTAACACTGCCAAGAGGGCAAAAAACCACAATTTTCGTGGCAATTTCAGGTGGTAAAGATTCTGCAGTATTACTAGATTCATTGGTTGATTTACTTGGAAAGAACCCTGATGTTAGAATCGTTGCAGGAACTGTTGATGAGGGAATTGAAGGATATCGGCCGCCATCGCTTATTTGCGCTCAGGAATTATGTGATAGACTTGGTATTGAATTCATTACAGTTTCATATCCTGAATTATCATTCCATGAGATGGATGAGGTAGTTCGCCGATTGCCAATGGTAACAGCAAAGCATAGAGATGCCCCAAGACTAGCTTGTTCTTATTGCGGAGTATTTCGCCGTCAGGGAATAAATCACTTGGCCGCAAGTATTGATGCTGATGTGATTGCATTGGGCCATAATTTAGATGATATGGCACAAACTGTGCTGATGAACATGTCAAACGGTGATTTGGAGCGAACTCTTCGTCTGGCTCCTCACGCAGCATCACTGGTTGAAGGATTAGCGCCTCGCATTGTACCACTTCGCTGGGTTCCGGAACAAGAAGTACATCTCTATGCTCTGCACCGAAATTTACCCCTTCATCATGAAGAGTGTCCAAATGCCCAAGGTGCTTTGAGATGGCGTCATAGAGACTTGGTAGCGCAAATGGAAGCCGATACTCCAGGCACACGTCATTCACTATTACATATGGCAGACCAAATCAAAGGTCTTCGAGATCAAATTGAGCAATTAGGTGGCAGAAAGAATGCACCTGCTCAAGCAAAACCTTGCAAGGTTTGTGGCAATGTCACATCTGGAGAACAATGCAAGGCTTGTGACATGCGAGAATTACTCGGAAATGATGTGCAATAGCCTTAGATTCTGCGGCGTAACTTTTCCATCGCTGAGTCTGCCTTTGCCAATAAATCCAAACACTCGGTAATTTTCCCAACTCCAAGTGCTTCTTCTGCAAGAGCAATGGCTTGTTCACAGTCACGACGGTCATCATCTGTGACTTTGATGAATGCTGCTTCGCATTGGTTGCGTAATATTCTCCATTCATCCATAACGAAATCATATAATTCCAAAGCATCATCGCTGGCACGGCCTTCTTTATCGAGTTCTTTGGTCATTCTATCGAGTAGAGTCGCAGCATGAGTCCATTGCTTTTCATCTGCCGCAGCATCAATTTCATCAAGTTTCAATTGCCAATTCTTTGAATCATCCCTTGATTCAAATTGCTTTTTCAATTTCTTACGCTGACGTAATGCTTTACGAACATCATCCATTGCAGCACGTTCAGCAATAATAGTCCTCACAACTCCGTCAGCCAACCCCATCGCTTGATTTGCATTGCCCTTTTCTAG
Source organism: Candidatus Poseidoniales archaeon (assembly GCA_012959845.1). Taxonomy (GTDB): domain Archaea; phylum Thermoplasmatota; class Poseidoniia; order Poseidoniales; family Poseidoniaceae; genus MGIIa-L1. The sequence continues at coordinate 3,931 of DUCL01000005.1, read as the reverse complement.
TTCTTTCTTTGCTTGAGATAATCGCTTTTCCATATCCGAGGTGTCTAAGCCATCAGTTTGTTTGAGTTGTCTATTTGCTTCATTTACAGAATCTTCTGCTTTGGTTTGAGCATCATCATCAGCAGCCAATTGCTGAGGAATAACCACAGCGTATTCAAAGGCCTCCTTCGGCTTTTCAGAAGATAACTTTTTCTTGGCATCATTTAACATTTCAATCAAGTGGTCAACCGCATCTCCAGTTTTCCCACTTAACAGGCGTGAGGCTTCAGTAATTGCATTTTCAGCAGCACGCCACCATTCAACATTCTCTTTTGCACTCTTCTTGGCTCGCCTAAAGAGTAATTCACCATCGCGCAATGAACCTAACTCTACTTCTCTAACACCTGCATTGAAAGATTTTCTTGGTCGCTTGGCAATAGGTGCGATGTCCTCAGAGGCTTCAACGGCAGTTAACGCATCTTGCATAATAATTTCAACATCACCTGCAAGGGAAATTGAGCGCTTGATATTCTCTTGTGCATCATCTAATAACCTCATTCCATATTCAGGATCGATATGTCCCTCTTCTTGCGCAGTGGTCACCAAACTACTGGCTTGGGCAACAGCTGCACCTTGAGCCTTTAATTCTAATAATTCATTTTCAATTTGGTCTAACCTTTTTCTGAACTTCTTTCGAATTTCTTTTTTATCGTCACCCTTTACCCAGGTATAGGCTACTTCAGTGAAAGATAACACTAGAATTGAAATGGCAATAAACCAATGCAGTGTCATACTATCGGGCATTTTCCCAATAAATAGTGAAAACGAAGTTAGACATCCTACCCCGGTCATCAAAGAACGAAAACGAAGAACTCCAAGGTCTCCCTGCAGAGTGTTTGCGGCTGATTTGTAACAAAACATTGCAACAATTACTACCAAGATACTGCCCAAGGTTTCAGGAGAAGGTGAAAAATCAACATTTATTACACCAATCATCAATAAGATTGGCCAAATGATACTTGCTCCCCCACCAACTCTTGAACGTGCCTTTGCATCATCGATGACTATATCTTGAATGATTACTCCCCATAATAGGACAATGATAGGTAAGCCCAATCCCGAAATAATTCCTCCTCTTCCCTCTATTGCAGAATGGAGTGCTGGCCATGCCAACCAGATAGCAGCGCCCAATAACGAAAATGCGCTGAAATTTACAAGATTATCCATCTTCTTATTGCGCATCAATTTCTCAGCCAGAATCGCTTTTTCGACATCAGCCCATGCTTCCATACAAAACCCTCGTAAGCAATCAGCCATAACAATCACCCTACCTTGTTCAGTGACAATGTTCAATACCGACTCGCGCTGGCTTGATGGGGAGAGGGAAGAATATGGCAGGGCTCATCACGATGGACGACCTAACAAATGAGCAGATCATCAATATCTTAGATGATGCTACAAGACTACTACCAGTGGCAAAAGGAGAATTGTATTTACCTCTATTACAAGGAAGAATATTAGGTAATTTATTCTTTGAACCAAGTACTAGAACCCGTATGTCATTTGAGACCGCAATGAAGCGTTTAGGTGGCGAAGTGGTAAACTTGGGAGACGTAAAAAACTCTTCAGTTGTCAAAGGAGAGACCCTCTTTGATACAATTCAAATGGTCGATGGTTATACCGATATTATCGCAATGCGCCACCCACGCCAAGGCGCTGCACAATACGCACAAGATTCAGCACGAGTGCCAATAATGAACGGTGGAGATGGTGCGGGCCACCATCCAACCCAAACTATGCTTGATTTGTTTACCATTAGACAAGCACATGGAACTCTTGAAGGATTGAAGGTAGTATTGGCGGGAGATTTGAGATATGGAAGAACTGTACATTCTCTTTCACATGCACTGACAAGATTCGGATGTGAACTGATATTTGCTAGCCCGAAACTATTGATGATGCCAGAGGAGATTGTATCCGACCTACGAGAACATGGCGCAAATGTTACTGAAACTGATGACTTACTAGGTTCTATTAACGATGCAGATGTCGTTTACATGACTCGAATTCAAAAGGAAAGATTTGCAGATGATGATGAGTATGCTCGTTGTGCAGGAGCATACAAATTACATGCAGACCATCTTGGTGATGTGAAATCTGAAATGATTATCATGCATCCACTACCAAGAGTTGATGAAATACATGCAAGTGTTGATTCAACCCGCCACGCTTGTTATTTCAATCAAGCATTCAACGGAGTTGTAGCGAGAATGGCCTTGATTTGTTACCTTCTTGGAGTCACAGTTCCAGCGGATGTTGAATCTGAAGGAGGTGCTTTCTGATGTCCAACGAACATAGTATGCGCCGTGTAACAGCGATTCGTAATGGGACTGTGATTGACCATATTCCCTCTGGTCAAGCATTGAGGGTTCTTGAGATGCTTGGAATTGGCGGAAAATCCTCAGTACCGGTTTCTCTGGTGATGAATGTTCCATCAAAGAAAATGGGTGCTAAGGATATAATCAAGGTTGAAGACCGCGAATTAACTCAAACAGAATTGGACCGACTTGCTTTGGTTGCACCAGATGCACATGTTGCGATTATTAGAGCATACTCAGTGGCAGAAAAATTGACAATCAACCTTGGAAGTGAAGTTTCAAATGTTGTACGTTGCACTTTCTCTAATTGTATTACTACAAATCTGCGTGAACCGCTACCACACCGCCTCAAGGTGGTTAGTAGAGACCCGTTACACATTCGTTGTCACTATTGTGAACGACCACAAGATTTGGATGAATTGATCAAGAATGTCTTGTGATTTCACAAGTCGATTAATCCGTTTGCCTTTATTGCTTGCAAATCAAGATTACCTGGCAAACCTAAGTCAACTGGCATTCCGCCCATAGTAACAACAATTCCTGTTAGATGAGTGTACAAGCAAACAGGCAGGTATGTATCGCCATCCTTCAATGTCTTCCATCCCTTTGCTTTCTTGGCAAGTGCGGTTTGTAATCCATCACCCACATCATGAGCGATCCAAGCATTTGCTTGCCAAGCGTGCTTCTTCAAATTCTTATTTTTTAGTTCAGGAGCGGGAGCAACATTGTGCATCTTTGTCCAAGCATTAACCCAATCTAAGCCTGAATCAATACACCATTCCATTCCTGTTTCCTCAGGTAAAGAATAATCAGTATGGTCAATAGTTGCTAAATAACGAATAAATGTACGAATATGTGGGTGACGTGAATTTGTGTCAAATAATTTCTCAGTAGAATCAGCAGCGGTATGAATTCGACCTTCATCATGGCTAATCAATGCACGAACCAAGTTTCCATGTGGCCATTTCTCAATTTTATTATCTGCAAT
>DUCL01000005.1:0-571 GCA_012959845.1 Candidatus Poseidoniales archaeon | reverse complement strand
GTTCAAGCAAATTGATTGCTCTTTCAAACTGCCCTTCTAATCTTAATCTAGCGATATCTCCTAAGAATTGCATCCTTCCAGCCGGATTATCACGCGGTTTTAAATTACTGACAGAAGCACCAGTGCTCATTCTTTTTATCAAATCCATATTTCTTTTTGTCAATGGATCAACAGCGAGCAATGCATGCAATTCAGGTGCTAATTTTCTTGACTTCGGGTTGAGAATACTGGCAAACCATTGCAATCTAGCACCTTCAATATCATCTTCTGATAAAAATGCTAAACGAGGTTTTGCTTCATCCATGTCTCTTTGAGCGAGGCTAGCAGCAGTGAGCGTCATTCTTGCAATTTGAGCCTCTCTACCGCCTCGCAAAGCAAGCAAGGAGATTGCTTCTTCCTCAGCCTCATCCCATCGTCCAAGACTACAATATACTGTCATTTTTGCACTAATTCTTCTAACTAAGTCAAGCCCTTCTAGGTCTTCACCGTGTCCTGCTAAAATAACGTCGAGTTGTTTGAATAATCTATTCCATTCATCATCTGCTATCAATTGTGAAAGCGGCTTTTGTTT
>DUCL01000004.1 GCA_012959845.1 Candidatus Poseidoniales archaeon | reverse complement strand
GTTCATGGGCAGCACCATTTGATGTGGGGCCAAGAGAAGGAAATTGTCCAGAAGGTTATCCAGTAGTCAACAATAATGAAGGCGGAATGGTTGTTGTTGCTTGGGCAGATTGTCCAAGTGGAAACATAGGCCCTTGGGAAATGCGTGTTGCGGTTTCATATGATAATGGAACTAATTTCACCACTTGGAATGCTAGTGGATTTGAAAGAGGAATAAACATGTATCCCTTCGTTTCAATCACTGAAGAAAATGTAGTCAGTATTGCTTTTTATGGTCTTGACTACGACCAAAATAATAGCGAAGACGGCTATACTGCTGGCAAGGAATGGTTCCTTTATGCTGGTGCTTTGAAAGACCCACAAGAAGGAGACGTATGGGATTACAGAATCGTCGACCCGACGCCACTCCATACTGTTACTGCCTATGAGGAAAGTAGCGGCGATACACACGCATTACACGACTTCTTTGAGACTGTAATGTCACCAGATGGGTCTTGGATGGGTATTGCATACCAAGAAAATGTAGGACTTCATCCATTTGAAGAAAATGAAGAGCAACGATACATCAAATTCATCCGCGGAGATATGTCTGCAAGCCATGATGTAATCATTCCATCAGGAGATGATAATATGGAAATGCCATTCTTGAACCCTTGTGAATTAATTGCAACAGTCAGACCAGATTTATGCTGAGGTGTTCGCATGGATCAAATAAAAAAGGGTTGGATAAATCAACGATTTCCTGAGTTTTCTCTAACAAATGAAGATGGAAATACAATTTCAAATACTTCCCTAATTGGCAAGTGGAGTGTAATTTTCTTCTATCCAAAAGATAATTCCCCCGGATGTACCATTCAAGCAGCAACATTTGCAAAATATCATGAATCCTTTACAGCATTGAATTGTCAGGTCATTGGAATCTCATCCGAAGGCGAAGAATCACACAAGGAATTTCAATGCGACCATCAGTTACCATACTCCTTATTGTCGGATAAAAAAGCAGCACTGCACCGAACTATGGAATTGGGAAAAACACTCGGATGGATTCCGAAAAGAGTGACATTTGTTGTCGATGAAATGGGGTTTATTCGTTATATTTTCAATTCACAATTTGCAGTAAAGAAGCATGTTTCAAAGGTCTTAGCATTCTTGAAAACAAAATCAAATAACTCTCAAATAGAGTGATATTTTGAGATTTTCATTATTTTTGTAACGGGGGGTAATTCTTAGGTAGCCCCTCCTATGGAGGGGCATGTTGGCAAGGCGAGTATTGGCTCTCGGCTTGACCGCGATGTTGCTCAGTTTTTTCCCAGTAGTCTCTGCAGATGATACATTACAGGCTGCTTCTCCTCTTTCGGATGGGGTTTCAACAAATGGTTATGTTTGCAGTGATGATGGATGTTCTCCAACAGATTCAACCGATTGGTGGAAAATTAATGCTTTCAAGGGTGACATTGTTCAAATTGGTTTTACTGGTTCGATGAATAACGCAGCATGGTGGTGCCCTGGAGATGGTTGGGAAGCCGACTATTCTATGCATGATTCAGCGGGTTCAGAAGTCGCTAGTCAGGCGATGAGTGATACGGGTTCATCCGCATCTCTCAGCACTACAATGCCCGGCCAAGGTTTTGTTTATGTCAAAATAGTTGGCAAAAATAGTTGGTGTAATGATGGAGTAGATTATACCTTGAATCCATCAATTGACAAGGCAAATAGAGATACGGATGAGGATGGATTTGTCGACAATGACGATGATTGTGTTGATCTGGTCGGAATTTCAACCAATGACCGCAACGGATGTACTGATAGCGATGGCGATGGCTGGTCCGACCCTGATTCTGGTTGGGGTGTTCAAAATGGCGCTGATGCCTTCGTTTTAGAGCCAACACAATGGCTAGATACTGATAATGATGGATATGGCGACAATTTTGAAGGACATGAAGGAGACCACTGCCCATATAGTCGTGGCTATTCAAATTTTGATAGATTCGGTTGCCTTGATTCTGATGGCGATGGTTTTTCGGATGAAGACCCAGGCGCATTGAACGGAATCAGTGCTTGGTATGCTCACCCAGTAGGTGCAGCAGATGCTTTTACCTACGATAATTCTCAATGGAACGATACCGATGCTGATGGCTATGGAGATAATTGGCATGATGAATCATGGAATCTTTCTCGGTCACAATGGGGCATCGGTCAATGGTTATTCAACACAACAACACCTGATGCTTGCCCATTCATTGTAGGACACTCAAATCAAGACCGCTATGGATGTCCTGATACCGATGCTGATGGCTGGTCTAACGGTGATGATAATTGGACGACAATGAATGGCTCTGATGCATTTATTGACGAGCCTACACAATGGAGTGATAGGGATTTTGATGGATGGGGTGACAATCATTCCGAAGGTGCGAAATTAGTAGATGATTTCTCAGATAATCCAACGCAATGGCGTGATACCGATGGCGATGGATGGGGAGATAACAGGACATATGGAGCAACTCAAGTCGATGATTTCCCATTCGTAAATTCACAATATCGGGATACTGATGGCGATGGTTATGGTGATAATTTCACTGGCTTTGAAGGAGATGTCTGTGTTTATTCAACAGCAGAAGAAGTTGAATCAGGCTGGATTTCACATTTTGACCGGCGTGGTTGTAGAGATTCCGACATGGATGGTTATTCTGACCCTACCAATGATTGGATTTCCCATCCTGCAGGATTCGCTGATGCTTTCCCGGACGACCGCTCTCAATGGTTTGACAGTGACGATGACAGTTTTGGAGATAATTTAGAATTCTTTGATGGTCAGTCATGGAGAGAAGCTTATCGCGGCGATTCATGTCGTACCACTGAAGGTTCCTCGACCATGGATAGATGGGGTTGTCCAGATTATGATGGAGATGGTTGGTCTGACCCGACAGTACACTGGTTGGCAAGTCCAGGGGGAATAGCAGATGCTTGGCAATACGATGAAAGTCAATGGCACGATATCGATGGAGATGGCAGAGGAGATAATCCACTTGGAACAACCGCTGATGTTTGTGTTGATTCGGCTGGCACTTCTCTGGGTCCTATTGCTGGAGGAGATAGATGGGGTTGCCCAGATACCGATGGTGATGGCTGGTCTGATTTAGGTGATGCATTCATTCATGAACCAACACAATGGAGAGATTCTGATGGTGACGGATATGGTGATGATGAATTTGGAAACCGTGGTGATGCTTGTCCAGAAACGAGAGGAACCTCTCTTCTTGACAGATTAGGTTGCCGAGATACTGACGGTGATGGTTGGAGCGATCCGACGGATAATTGGCAAGCACATCCGCATGGTATTGCAGATGCCTTCCCTACCGAAGCCTTACAGTGGAAAGATAGTGATGGTGACGGATTTGGTGATGTTCCCTTGGGGGCATTACGTGATGATTGTCCAGAAGTCCATGGTCTTTCTAAGAGAGATGTACAAGGATGTCCAGATAGTAATAGAGATGGTTGGTCAAATGAGTACGGAGAATATGCAGCAGCGATAGCAATAATGGGGGAAGACCCCGCCGCATCTTGGATGACATACCTAATCATCGGATTAGGATTTATTATCGGTGCAGCAGCAGCTCTTACCGTGCGCATTAGCAGAGATAATCGAGAATTAGGAGATGAATTGTTCAACGCAAATGTGGAGGATGAAGATATTTCCTTAATCATTGCAGGAAATGAGGAGAAAATAGCCGAAGGATTGGAATCACCAGAAGGGATGATTCCATTGTCTGAACTACCACCACTCAATCCTGATGGAACATTACCAGAATTACCTATGCCAGAATTAGGGGGTGAAAGTGATGCGTGATACAAAATATTCATTGCTAATTATCGCAATATTATTCGTAACGATTTTGCTTCCTCAAAATAGTAGTATCGTAAATGCTGAAGAGTCTGGCATTTCTTGGGAAGAACAGATGTTGATGGATGAAGGGTTGATTATCGTAGCATTGAGAAATGATACACTAGACCTCAACCAAGATGGAGAAACCGATGCAATCCGTGTTGTAATAATGGTCAATACCAGTAGAGAATGGATAGATATAGAACTAAGATTATTGGGTGATTACAAAGACAAGCAGGTTGTTGAAAGTGTCACCTTATCTTTCACAGGTCAAACAAATGCTAGCATAATGTATGACGCTTGGGCAAGCGGAGAACATAGCTTATCACTGCAATTTGTCAACGCAGACGGCGAAGTTTTCATGACCTATCAACTACCAACTTATTCGTTAATACCAGCACTAAAAACACCTAGAATAGATTTGCAGTTGAGCGCACCACCTTGGATTGAAACGGGCGATGAATGCCTAATAAAAAGGAATTTTTCAGATGAAACAGGACCCCGCTATGATGCGATTGGCACAAGAACTTTCTCGGGAGCGCCATTTACGGTCTTAGATGATCAACCAACATTAGATTGTTCACATTGGCCTGCTGGAGAATATCAATTAAGGGAATCATATCGTAATGGATTGGGACAAACTGCAGAATCATGGCTCAATTTGTCAATTCACAATAGAGAAGCACCTGCTTTCTCTCTAGAAACAAATGGAAATTATAATTCAACAGATATTCCTTGTAATGTTGAAATGATACCTAATATGGTAGTAGTTGATTTCGAGGAATTTGAAAAGATTTGGAGAATTCAAGGTAAAATAATTACAGAAGCGAATGGAAGCGAATTTGATTGTTCAGCATTACCTGCTGGAGTTCATTTGATTTCACTTGAAGTGATAAATAATGAACACATTTCAACAATTGAAGGAATAAATTTGGTAAGATTACCAGCGGATGAATTAACTGCTGAAGAAGAAAAATCTCTCCCTTCTCGTTCAAAGGGAGAGCAAACTCCCACTGAGTCAGTCGGTTGGTTTTCAATCGGCGCTTTGGGATTGATTGTCAGCGTATTGGTATACATTATTCTAGTGCGTGTTCAAGATGGGCCTGAGATGCTAGAACTACCAAACCTTGGTCCAATGCCACAGATTCTAGCGGATGGTTCGCCAGATACAGAAGGTTTGCCTACAACAATTGATGACGATGGCGTCATGTGGAGGCAGCATACAGACGGGGCGATGGATTGGTGGGACCAAGAATTACGAGTCTGGCATCGGTGGTGAGTTATTGATTGAACAAATAATTGCTGACCCGATACAATTTGGTTTGTATTTTGTTGGCCTATTAGTGGCGTTAATAATGCTGAGGATGATTTATGTCTGGGCGGTAATAATCAGGCCACGAAAACCAAAATTGGATGCCGATTGGCGTTCAGATTGTGAGTTTCATGGTGAAGCAATAATCGATGGAACAAAGATCACATTTAGAAATGTAAGAGATTTTTTCTGGCGCACAACTAAGGATTATGATGTGAATTGGGTTGATGAAATCACAGTCGATTCCGAAGAGATCAAGGATATTTGGTTCGTAGTTGACCACTTTCATTCCATCACAGGATTAGCACATACATTGGTAACCATTGAATTCAACGATGGCGTGTGCCTCTCTTTCTCGTTTGAAACAAGAAGGGTTGTTGGGCAAAGATATCATCCATGGGAAGGATTGTGGCGCTCTTATGAATTGTATTTGTTAGTTGGCCTTGAGAGTGATATTATGGGGCTTCGCACAAATGGACGGAAGAATGTAGATTATATGTTTAGAGCTATTACACCCCCAGGCAAAGATAAAAAAATGCTATTCAGTCTTGCACATAGATTAAATCAGTTAGGAAAATCTCCTGAATTTTATAATTCACTTCTTACCACTTGTAATACTTCAATCGTTGGCCTTGTCAACAAGGTGACACCGGGCAGGATTCCATTTACATGGAGGAATTTTTTCCCAGGATATACTCCAAGAGCAGCTTACAAACTCGGACTGATTGAGGACGTTGGAGGATTTGAGCAAACACTGGAGAAGGCAAGAATTGATCTGATTGCTCAACAATGGGACGGAGAAGGAAGTTATTCAGAAATGCTTAGAGAGTCTTTGCCATAATATTTCAGCGTTCAACCAATAAAAGTAGATGGCCACCTCGGTGAGAAATTTGAATTTGTTCTCCATTAGATTCATTGTGTAATCCATTGGTGCCTGGCGCTAATTGCTCATTTTCTAATGGCCATTTTACACCACTAATATTTACACCTTTTACAGAGCCGATTGCGAATAATGAAACATTCTGTCCTTTTTCTATAGAATCAATAACAAGGCCTTCACTTAGCACCAGTCTTGCAATCCATTTTTCAAGGTGTAAAACCGCATTTGAGTTATGCTCACACAATGAAAAATATGCCCCGATTTGGTGATCTAACCTTCCACCTTCAATGCCGATAACATCAATCCCTTTTGTAGCGAGATTTTCACAATATTTTAGCGCCTTAGACAAGTCACTAGAGTTTTGATTTAACATAGGGATTACAGTAATGTCCAAAGATTCGATTTGAGAATCCATCATTTCAATAGGAATTGAATCTAAGTCTCCAACAACATAATCTGGAACTATGTCATTTTGCAATAATTGAACGATTGCTCCATCACAAGCGACAATAATATTTGAATTATCAACCAACGGTTTCCAAATCGCTTGAGTAGGCCATGTTCCATTGGCAACGATAAGAACATTTGCGCCCTGCATGAGGTAGCCCATGTGCTCTTCTTTGTCAAATACACCGATGAATTTTCTTCGATTTGAGGTTCTACTGTGATGACCCCCTATGGGGGTCAAAGTGGTCAAATAGCGAAAAGCGTTTAGAAGGAACAGTGTCGTCATGATGCTATGTCGGATGCGGATAGCAAGGCTTTGCCCACAAAATCTATGCTTTTAGCGTTCTTTTTCCTTGCACAAATATTGACTCCGATTCTCTCGAATGTGGCAGTTGAGCAAGAAATATTGCAACCTGATGAGGTAGTAATGGGCACCTCTATCGTGCCATTTTCTAATGGTTATGGGCATGACTTTGCAGATACTCTAATTGATTTTGATGGACTTCTTGGTGCAAACGTTAGAAGCGAATCTGCATTGGATGTATGGAGAAGTGAAGTATTGGTAAACACTACCAATGAAACACCTGGTACCCCGGATGTCGTTATCACTGGACGAGAAAAAATAAATTTATGTTGGTCGACGCTTGAAGGTAATATTCGGGTTGCTGGACGGCATATTAACGGTAATTGGGATGAATCGTTAGTTGATACAGTTGCACCTGCAACGAATCAATCCACATTGGTTGATTGCGCACTATCAGTAACAAATAATGGTAGGTATCAGTTATTATATGCTGATGGCAATGACCTAAAAATGGCAAGAATCGCGCAACAATCTGTAGTCTATACTTCAATTTCATGGCATACTCGTACAATAATTGAAGATGCAAATGTAACACACTTGGAACTTACAAGAACTTCGGATGACTTAGAATGGGGGTTGTTTAGAAATAAAGACGGACAATTGTGGCAGGTATATTACACTGGAACTAGATGGCAAACATCACTAATGGTCGATGGCCCAGTTGGAATAGACTTTGAATTGACAATTGATTCAGACGAAGTAACTCACATATTGTACACCCTGCCATTAGATGGTGAAGTACGTCTCATTAGAATTGAAAACGGCATCCAAGATAACCGTGTATTAACTCGGGAGGATAATCTAGGCCAAATGATTGGAATGGGTTTGGATTCAAATTTATTTGAACAAATAGCAACATCGATTGTTGATGGCGATAATACCACAGTCCAACTGCTTCGTTCACTTTCAGGACAGGATGATGGCCGGATTAATACACAGGCAAACTGGGTTTTATCAGGGGCAGATGATGTTGTTGAGGGAGAGATACTAGTAGGTGATTTCAATGCTGACGGATTTGATGATTTTGCTTATAATAATCCATTGGCAAGTAGCGATGGACTAACTGAAAACGGTCAAGCAACAATCTACTTTGGTTCTGCTACAGGTCCGAATACTACAGAAGCAGACATCGTAATCAATGGAACTTCATCAGCTGACAAACTATCATCTGGCATTGCTGTTGGAGATTATAACGGTGATGGATATGACGATTTAGCATTGGGTTCACCAGGATTTGATGCGTCAAATAATACAACCGCTGATCATGGTAAAATAGAGATTTTCCTCGGAGAGATTAATGGTCTTAGCAATTCTTCTTGGTGGAACCAAAGCGGCGCTATTGGTGATGCATTAGGATGGAAAATAGAATCAATAAATGATTGTGATTTTGATGGCGATTATGAATTGGCTGCCGTGTCAAAGAATTGGTCTGAAGTAATAGTAAATAATGTCACAATTCATGGCAAAGTTAGTATCTTTTTAGGAAATTCATCATCATTAACTTTTGATAGAAATATTAGTCAAAGTGGATATGGGAACTTATTCGGAAGAGCATTAGCAGGTGGAGGCGACCTCAATGGCGATGGATTTGCTGATTTGGTAATCGCTAACACTGATTCTGAAGCAAACCCAACGGGATATTCTTCAATCGAGATATTCTATGGCTCATTATCTGGATTTAATGGGACGCCCGATAAAGTGATCACATCATTATTACAAGGACGATTAATGGGTTGGCAAACCGAAATTATTTCTGATGTAAATGGTGATGGTTATGATGAATTGGTATTCTCTGAAATATTTAATGGATCTACTACTTACCAAGCGGGTAAAGTGTGGGTCTATTATGGCTCAGTAAATGGAATTGCTGGAACTCCGAACTACACCATCGTAGGAGATTCTCCGAATGCTAGAATGGGGTACGCACTGCGTAGCGCTGGTGATGTTAACGAGGATGGATATGGTGAC
>DUCL01000003.1 GCA_012959845.1 Candidatus Poseidoniales archaeon | reverse complement strand
TCTGCAAGTGGACAAGTGGAATTATTTGACCCACTTCTTGGAAGCGACTTGCCAAATGGTAATGCAATTCATACTAATGAGCCATGGAATGGCGAAGGTAATTCATTATTACAGCAATTGGATGGGATTTCAAATTACCTCCAACCGTGGTATGCAGGAGATTGTTTTCCAATCTCACTGGGCGGCGAGCATGGAATCTTGCCGCCACTGGTTAATGCAGCCAAAAACCACCCACTTATTTGCAACGATTTGTCAAAATTAACCATCGTTCAAATCGATGCCCATGCAGACCTTCGTAGCCAATTGGATGGTGAGGTCTATTCACATGCTTGTGCAGCATCACGTAGTCTTGATTTGGGTGTAGGGAAACTATTGCAAGTTGGAATTAGAGCATTTAGTCAGGAAGAGTATCAAACCATTGCCAGTGATGATAGAATTACAACTTTCTTTGCAAGCGATACACAAAACCACTCAACAGGTAGAGATGTATGGCAACAATGGTTAGACACATTGTCAAAGATAGAAGGACCTGTTCATCTAAGTATAGACATCGATGGCTTAGATGGTTCTATTGTGCCTGCAACCGGAACTCCAGTACCTGGTGGGCTATCATATTGGCAAGTCGTTGAAACAATTGAATCCTTGTTCAATGCGCAAAAAGCAACGGTAATCTCTGCAGATGTCAATGAAATCGTAGCACAAACCGATTCACCATTAACACAATTTACTGCAGCGATGTTAACAACAAAAATTGTTGTAAATCATTTCGATGCCAAAGATTCAGGAAGATGGAACTCTGTCACTCAGCAGATGGGCAAAAACAGAATGATTGGCGACTCAACATTTTTCCAACAGGAGGGTGGCCAATGAATAATATTAAGTCACACGGAAGTCATATTTTTCTTGATTACACGGGGTATTCACCAAATGGTGATGATGATGGTAATTGGATGTTACAAATCATGCGAGAAGCCGTAATAAATAGTGAAGCCAAGGAAGTGCACTCACATGTTGAACAATTTGATGGTATTACATCACCGCCTGGTTTTGCAGCAGTAGTATTGTTAGATGAATCGCATGTAACTGCGCATTGCTATTCACAAAAAGGTTGGCTTGCAATCGATTGTTTTACCTGCGGGCAATGTGACCCAAACACAATCGTAGACCAAATCCAGCAAGCGCTTAACCGAGCAATTCCAAATCTTAAACTAATCAAAAAATCTAGTCAAGAAAGATTTCTTCATGAACAAGAAAGCAAGGAGTCATGAGAATGTCTGTAAGAAAGTTTGTCAATGAGCACTACCGGCATTTCAATGCCGGCTCTTTAGCATCTGCAAGCCAATCATTGCTTCGCTTCCTAGATTCCGGTGGTAAGATATTTTTGACTTTGGCCGGAGCGATGTCAACTGCAGAATTAGGGCGCAGTATCGCACCGATGATCAGAGCCGGTCACATTGCAGCAATTTCATGTACAGGTGCAAATTTAGAAGAGGACTTATTCAATCTAGTTGCTCATGACCATTATCAAAAAATAGACGATTGGCGTTCACTATCGGCCCAAGATGAAGCGGATTTACTTGCTAATAACATGAACCGAGTCACTGATACATGTATTCCTGAAGACAAAGCATTTCGTAAAATAGAATCGTTTTTGATGGACCGGTGGAAGAAAAGTAGTGACCTTGACCAATCAAAATTACCACACCAATTCTTCTATGATATTTTGTTAGAAGATGAATTGGAGTATCAAGCAAAGCCTGAGAATTCATGGTTATTGGCAGCAGCACAGGCAAATCTACCCTTGGTCGTACCAGGCTGGGAAGATTCAACACTCGGCAATATATTTGCTGCAAGGGTAATGCAGGGAAAAATAAAGCAGCAAACAATCATTGGTGGAATAGGATATATGACCGGATTGGCCGAATGGTATTGTGACTGCACCCAGCCCTTGGCCTTCTTGCAATTAGGTGGTGGAATAGCAGGAGATTTCCCAATATGCGTAGTGCCAATGCTTAACCAAGACTTGGAAAGAGATACGCCTTTATGGTCTTGGTTTTGTCAAATATCAGAATCAACTCCTTCTTTTGGTGGATATTCTGGAGCGCCTCCAAATGAAAAAATTACTTGGGGTAAGTTATCGGTTGACACTGAAAAGTTCGTAATAGAAAGTGATGCTACTATTGTTGCTCCGCTAATGTTTTGCTATATTTTGGATATTTGAAAGAGCAATAATTATATTATTATTCAACACAAATCATCAAAGGCTTTGAATGGGAGTGTGAGAATCCTATGTTCATGTCTGGGAACAAGAGCATCACTTCTATTGTTCTGGTTGGGCTACTTTTACTCACTCCGCTTTCTGTTTATGCAGATGGTACAGACCCATTGAATGTTGATATTACAACTGCTTGGACAAGTCAAAGCGGTACGGATAATGACCACGCATATCTACTGACGTTCTCGAGCAATTCAACATTTGACATTAGCACTGAAATAACTCATATCCAAAATGGAACTGAACTGAATGTTAGTGTTTTCACAACATGGGGCTATGAGAATGGAGTTAGAACTGCTCATCTGCTATTAAATTCAACTTTGCAATGGGCTGACCAAGTAACAGTAGATGTCACAGTGAATTCAATTGATACAGTTGTAACTACCAACAATAATTTTTTCACTAGAAGCATCGAAGTTGGAACTTGGAATCAACCGATGGCAGACCATGAAATTACACTTACAACCTCTTGGAACTTATTACAAAATTACACTACTGTTGATGGCGATCAATATTTCAGATTAAACTTTGATGGGCATGGATGGCAACAGAGAATAGGTGATGTTCTCAATTCATGGGAATTGGGAGATGGTGTAATGGTAACTGAAGAGAATACTGAGGGTGTATCAACAAATATGTCATTTGTATTAGATTCAATTTGGAAAAATGAAACCATTACAGCCGGATTGTTAACCTCTCAAGTTATTGATGCCAGAGGCTGGGGATATCTCGTAATCACATCAGAAGAGGATGAAGCGGTTACACAAATTATTGCTAATGTCAGTGATGCTTGGATAAACCACAGTATGATAGATGGAATCAATTCTGAAAGGATTCGCTTAGAGGCTGGAGGGCTAATGACGATTGATTCAACCAATGAATCCTCAACCACAATCGATATCGATGCAGAACTCAGTGTGTTTTTGTTTGAAACATGGGACGAAAATGGTGTAAGGAAACTAAGTCATAATCAAATTGAGGCATTAGGTGATTTCATTATTATTGATGATGGCTTTAGAATGGACATTTCACTCGATGGAATGGAAATACTTGAACGATGGGAAGACGGAATTCGTACGCAACATAGAGAGAATATACGCGGGCATGGAACCTTTGGGGCGGAAGACCAAGATGATAACGCTACAATGGTTATCAATGGAACGATTTTCAATCTGGAAACAGATGTTGTCAATGGGCAAACTGTAACCGATGACATCCATATTGATGGAACACTTTCTGGAGATGTTCAAGGTACATTTGGAATCGTCAAAGGTATTGAGACATCTGGAATGCAAAGCAATTATTCCGGTGATGAATTTGAAGTAAATGTCATTCATGAAGAATCATGGTTCAATATCACTGGGATCAATGGAGGTAATTTCTTTGATGGTGCCGGTGCAGGAGCATACCACAATAATTCTTGGAATTATCAAAGTGTTAACAGTCACTGGGATAACAGAACGGTTAGAATTGCGTGGGAAGAAACAGGTCCCGATGCAAGTAGTGGAGATGATAAACCAGAACGTTCACCGATTCAAAATAATTTGACACAACCTGAAATGGAACAAGCGCTTGGTAACATTACTGTTGGAAGAGAAACAGGATTAGTACCGATTCCAATGGCAATTGGTGATAATGTTAGATTGAATGGGCAAGATGGAATCGTTTTAGAAATAGTTGCAAACTCTGTTGCAAATGACCCAAGAGATAACCACAACTTCCATGTTGTTGAGTGGACTGGTAGTTATGGTGATTCAGGTGATGCAGGTATTGCATTTGGCTCAATTATTGATGAAGGACCACTTAGAGGATTGGTTTCAAGTGTGACTAGGAGTTTTGAAATTGAATATGGTGCCAATGACGAATCTGCATTCCTTAATGAAACTCAATACATTGACAGAGTATTATCCCCTTCAATTGTTACAGCTGAAGAAAATACTGACCCAGTATTAGTTAGTTTAACTTTGGAAGAAGGACTGGTAGTAGGCGAAGGAGCATCTGTGGCACATCTGGTTGCCCACGCTACTGATGATGAATGGAATATTGAATCCATTACTGCAGACCTAACAGTAGTTGGTGGAGAAATTGTAACATTGAATGATAAGGGATTATCAGGAGATAATGCAATTGGTGATGATAGATATACAACCCAAATGATGGTACCAGGATTAGAGGTTGGAAACTTTACAATCAATGTTACGATTACAGATTACTTTGGTGCTATTACCGAAGGTTCAGGAGTCATTCAAGTGGTTGACGATGCACCACGTCTAACCTCTGTAGAATTTGTTCCACACATTGCCAAGAGAGGAGATTTAATCATTGTTAATGCGATTGCATTTGACGGCCATGGCGTTGAATCTGTGCAAGTTGATATGCGAGTATTTGGCGGACAATTAGTTGATTTATTATTGTTGGAAAACGAGGTATGGGCAGGCAATTTCACTTTGCCAAATGGAATGACTCCAGGCTCACATGACATTCCATTTATTGTAACAGACTCTATTGGTGGAAAGCAAATATTGAGGCATTGGATCAACATTGATAATGGTGCTCAACCAGATGCAGCAACACCATATCGCCTCCCTGATGGGGAGCATGTTTCAACTACGATGACAGTCCTCAATACAGCACCACAAATTGTTGCAGAAGACATGATAATCATACGAGAAGACAGTACTACAACCGCTCTATTGGAGGCAGAAGTGAGTGATGCAGACGGCGTGATGTTGGTTCGAGCGAAGTTAGGAATATTCACTCCGATTACACAAAATGAAGATTGGTCAAAACTATACGACGATGGTTCTAATGGAGATAGAGTGGCAGGTGATGGAATCTTCTCTCTACAATTATCAATTCGCAGTGGAATACCAGATGGAACCCACACCTTACTCTTACAAGCATCCGATATTTACGGTGAAGCAACAGGAGAAGTACCAATTGTTGTAACACTTGAAGAAAAAGAGAATGTGATTACCGGTGGCGCAGGGATCTCTTCAACAATGCTGGTAATGGCTCTAGGAATCATTGCAATAATAGGCGCAGTTGTGGTAATGTTTGTAATGAGAAAAGAGGGTGGAGATGGTGACAAATCTAACCCCGGTGGCGACCGTTTCGGTTTCCAATGAATTAGCATCGGAATTAGCAAAGATTCAGGCCGACAACCGTTTATACCCCCTTCTAATCGGTCAACTACTGCTGCGAGCGTAGTGTAGTGGTTATCACCGAGCGTTGCCAACGCTTGAACCCGGGTTCGAGTCCCGGCGCTCGCATTCCAACATTTTATAGGCTCCCAGTACGCCGAATAGCCAATAAATGCAATGCGGTTGTGAGCACTACGAATGAGGCCATCGTAGCGATTGAAAACATCATTTCTGCGTATGCCCATCCTAAGCCAATATTGAGTGGAATTGCGATAATAAGGCCAATTTTTAATGCAACCGTTTTTGTTTGTAGATTACTTATTTGCCCGAAAAGAACAATAGTTGGTCCAACAGCAATGGCATGAATTGTTATCAATATTGCAACAATTTTGAATAAGGTCATATAGCCATTTGCAGCAAGTATGATATGAATTAGAAATAAGGATACAAATAATGAGGCAGAAAGCAATATTCCACGCCAATAACCGTCTTTGCTAAACCACTCCATAACAAGGCCAATAGTTCTCTATCTAAAATGTAGGCGAGAACTTCATATGTAGTCGTTTAATAGAATAGTTATGCATCTATTATTCGTATGTGTTGGCAACTCTTGCCGCTCCCAGATGGCAGAAGGATTAGCTCGTTCAATGGGACATATTGCAGTCTCTGCAGGGACTCACCCCGCCTCGTCAACAATCGCTTCCAATGCTCAAAAATACCTTGAATCAAGAGGGATTTCTACCAAAGACATGATTCCAAAATCAGTTGATGACTTCTCGGCTGATGATTATGACATGGTAATTTCAATGGGTTGTGGAGTTAATTGTCCATCGATGAAAATTGATGAGGACTGGGGGATAGAAGATCCTTATGGGCAACAATATGAAGTTTACAAAAAAACAGCTGAAGAAATAGAGCGGAGATTGAAATTATTAGAGCAATAATTATTTCTCATTTGAATCGCTACTTGGCAATTCACCCACGCCATCTAATTGGATGGATAGAACACTGACAGTTCTCTTTTTTCCATCATCATTTTCAAGCTCTTCAGAACTACAATTAATATTGCCAATAATTACTTCTGGAGGAAGGCTTTGAGCAATAATTCCATTACGCCTTCTGCATACTTCTGCCACATCAACAGCTCTTCCAATCGTTGCACCTCTAGCAACAAGATTCAGAGATCTATCACCAGCCTCCATTGCCATTACCACAGCCCTAACATAAGCATGTAGGGGTTTTTTGCCGATAAAAATTGTCCGCCTGTCACTCATCTCTCATTCCGCCCAGCAGTAGTAATACTATACAGGATGATAAACTTTCAATTGAATATTCAATATATAGTAATAATTATTCACAAAATTTACATTTTTCCCACCGCACAGGTTGAAGTATTACTCGCATCCCGTTTGGCTTATGGCAGAATCGCCAATCACCACGCATGACCCTAAGAATGATGCGGCTGGGCCAGTTCAACCTTCACCTCAAGAGCAAAAGAAAATGGAACAAAATTACGCTCAAATGAAACGTAAAATGTCCATGCAAGAGATTGGAAGAAAAATCAAACACAAGATTATGGTATTATCCGGAAAAGGCGGAGTTGGAAAATCAACTGTTTCCACAGGACTAGCACTATCTCTTGCTCAACAAGGACACAAAGTTGGTATTTTGGACATTGATATTACAGGTCCAAACATTCCAAAAATGATGGGTTTAGATAACCATAGACTCCATGTTGAAGAAGGCAGGATTCATCCTGCAAAAGGCCATCTTGGTGTCAAGGTTATTTCTATGGCATTTTTATTGGATGACCCAGATACCCCTGTTGTTTGGCGAGGGCCAATCAAATTAGGAGCGATCCAACAATTCATTGGTGATGTTGAATGGGGAGATTTGGATTACCTCATTATCGATTTCCCCCCAGGTACTTCTGATGAGCCACTAACAGTATCTCAATCACTACCTGATATTGACGGAATGGTAATCGTCACCACTCCTCAAGCGGTTGCTTTGTTAGATAGCAGAAAATCCATCACCTTTGCAGGGTCTCTCAAAGTTCCTGTAATTGGAGTAATTGAAAATATGTCTGGATATACAATCAATGGTGTGACCGCAGCAAATACGTCAGTTGAAATCGCTGGACCGGGTGGTAAGACTATAACATCAACATCTGATGAAAATGGAAATTTTTCTGTAACACTAGATATTTTCAAACAGGGTGGAGGCAAGTCAACAGCGGAGGATTTCGGCGTACCATTCTTAGGAGCATTACCATTTGACCCTGGGTTTGTTCGTGGCGGAGATGACGGTGTGCATAGAATCATTAGCGACCCAGAAGGTGCCAGTAGCATTGCTTTTGCAGAGATTGTGAAAGCAGTCCAAGCACAAATATCGGATGAAGCATCACCATCTTTGGAGATAATTTGAGGGGACTAATATGGCAGAAATAATGCCAAAATTAGTACGCATTGAAAGACGTGAATCCGATTTTCATTTAACTTATGACAATGAGCAACAATTCACGATTACATACCATGATTTGCGCCATGCATGCCCTTGTGCTAATTGTGCACCTCTAAGAAATCAAGACGAAACAAGTCTAAATCTACGCAGTCAAGTTGAATCATATAAGGAACACAAACCAAGCGTAAATCCAGTTGGACATTATGCTCTTAATTTCATTTGGCAAAATGGTTGTTCAAATGGGATATTCCGATTTGAGAGAATTTGGGATTTAGCAAATCATCGTGATCCAGATGATGGCAAGCAATATGTGCATGGAGCATGGTGAGCGTTCATTTTCTTTTTGAATTGGGCAAATTGCAATTTTGTTAGCAATCATTTGATTATCTAAACCCAACCCCATAGGGGTTGGAGGTTGAGCAATGGACGGAGTCTACTTGAGTTGGATGATTACTGCATTAGCACTCGGAGTCATTCTTTTACCTATCTTCAAACCGCCTTGGTTTGTAATCACAATTCCAACATTTGTAGATTTTGTACGAAGATATTGGATTCATATTTTCATCGTTTTTATGATATATAATGCTAAAGATTTCCTTGACCAAGTCGATAGGATTCTGATGGCTTCTGCAGGATTGGACATGACTCCTTGGATATATGCCATCGAAGGTAATATGGTGCTATGGGTTCAACAAACCTTTGAAAACGACTTACTGACCGTATTCTTGACACATTACTATGTCACAGGATTCATGTTTATCTGTTATGTTTCAATCTTTTACTTTGCATATTTTGATGACAGATGGATGGCCGATAGAATCACACTTTCTATTGCGTGGGTATACTTGTTGGCTATTCCGTTTTATCTATTTTTCAATGTTAGAGTTACAGGTGATACTATTCCTGAAATGGAAACACTTGCATATTCACTTACACCAGAGATTGCTGATTGGTTTAGAAGAATAGATCCATTTTCTAATGCAATGCCTAGTTTACACATTGGTGTACCATTTGCAGTATGGCTATGTATTACTAGGTTTGATGAAGATAGACGTTGG
>DUCL01000002.1 GCA_012959845.1 Candidatus Poseidoniales archaeon | reverse complement strand
AGCCCCAATGGTTCAACCAATTCAGCCCGCTGTAGTAGGAGGCGCGTCCACTCAATTACCAATAATCGTCGGTCGTCGTTTCCACCCTCCAACCTCGCTAGTAACCATTTGGCCGCTTCAACGCCTTGTTGGTGAGCAACTACTGTAGATGAGCGTGGAATAATTGCATTAGGGTTCCAGTCCAAATTATGCGGACCTGCTTCTGGTTGTGTATGCCAAGTTCCTGGTCGTTCTGCTAAGGCAATCGATTCAATGAGATGATACCCTTGATGAACTGATTGGCCCCTAGGTACTGTGGAAAGACCATCTATCAAAGCGATGGCGAGCCACCAACGGTCAACATTGGGTGCTGCGGGGTCAAAGGCTTGACTGAGCCAATTTAGTGCAATAGAAAATAACAATCGTTCAGCAACTTTGTCAATTCTGCGTTCAAGCCATTTATTGTGTGTTTCAAATGGATCATCTGACAGATTCATTCTATGTGGGACTATTTGGTCGACTACTGAATTCAATATAGACTCAAACATTCCCCTATCAACAGAAATCATGCCCAATCCTAATTCCACGATATCATTAGGAGAAATTGGCATTATTGGGGGGAAATCCGGATCTGAAATTGGCGGGTTTGGCAATGGCCAGGAGGTTGTGCCTCTCTCTAATGCTTCTACCAAACCTGTCGCAACTGCCTCATAGGCCAAATCGGAAAGTTTATTCCGGGATTTTGACATCTCTATTCCTCAAATATCTAATTCGATATTGAGGTTTTGAATCAATTCCTTGTAACGGTTACGGATAGTAACTTCGGTCACACCTGCGACTTCTGCAACTTCACGCTGGGTGCGTCGCTTACCACAAAGTACTGATGCGATGTAAATAATTGAAGCTGCGATTCCTGTTGGTCCTCGTCCACTGGTCAATTCCTTTTCCTGTGCTGCCTTGATCAATTCGTAAGCCTTTGCTTCAACTTCAGCATCTAGGCCAAGTCCTGAGCAGAATCTTGAGATGTAATCTTCAGGTCCTGTAGGCATTATCTTCATCTTTAATTCACGGACCATGAAACGGTATGTGCGGCCAATTTCCTTGCGGCCGGTACGAGATGCTTGCCCGATTTCATCAAGTGTACGAGGTACACCACATTGTCGGCATGCTGCGTAAAGGGATGCTGCTGCAACCCCTTCAATGGAACGTCCACGAATCAATCTCTTGTCAACTGCTTTCTTGTAATTGACTGCTGCTGCTTCTCTTACCGACTTAGGTAATTCTAAACGGCTTGCCATTCGGTCAAGTTCAGCCAAAGCCATTGCTAAATTGCGCTCTGTAGCGTTGGAAACTCGACTTCTCTTTTGCCACTTTCTCATGCGATAGAATTGTGAACGGTATCTTGAATTGATAGTTTTTCCAGAATAATCTTTATTCTGCCAATCTATGTCTGTTGACAAACCTTTGTCGTGTAACATAACGGTCATCGGTGCTCCTGTTCGGGCGCGCTGATCTCCTTGTTCTGGAGAGAAAACTCTCCATTCTGCGCCTTGGTCAATCACATTGTCTTCTAATACCAAACCACAATCGTCACAGACGACTTCACCACGAGTTTCATCTCGGGTTAATTCTCTACTTCCACAATCGCTGCATTTTACGGTGTCTTCTACTTGTTGCTCATCCATTTTCATTCCACCTCCCCTCGCCGAACTCAATGTCCAACTTACAGGGGAATAGTAGTTCATCCCCCCAAAGTGAGACATTTAAACCCTCCGCCGACACAGTCTAATAGTCGTTATTAAAAAATATGACGCAGTAGCCCGAATGGACTTGAATTATCTGAAAAGTTAAATTAAAATATTACTAATTCGCCGACTTCAAACCTAATTTTTACCCCATATATTTATTATAAAACCAAATATTATCCAAAATAGCCGTTTATGAGCAAAATCACAATATAATATAAGTGGCGAGGTCAGTGTTTAGGCAAGTGCCGAACCCGTTATACCTACCCGACTCTTGAGATAGTTTGAGGGAGTATTATGCGAGGTGATTGGCCGAAAAATGAAATCTCCCTTACAGAGGGGAAAAGAGTTCTGTTTTTGACAAAGGATTTAGATCTAATCCGCAAACAATTGTACGATGGTCTAAATTTGAAAATGGAAGATTTATCTGTTGAAGATTTACTTGACGATATCAATACTGATGTAATGACTCCTGCGTGGGTTTGTTTTGACCATTCTCCTGCTGAAATAGCCAAGAACGCCTATGCGGGCTTGATGCATAATGGTTTGAGAGTGTTTAATGAAAATGCACTCGGTAATGGAGATTTTGAGGTGATTGTTTCTGGACTGCGCAAAGGTACTGGTT
Source organism: Candidatus Poseidoniales archaeon (assembly GCA_012959845.1). GTDB lineage: Archaea > Thermoplasmatota > Poseidoniia > Poseidoniales > Poseidoniaceae > MGIIa-L1. The sequence continues at coordinate 6,629 of DUCL01000002.1, read as the reverse complement.
CCAGTAGAGAAACTGCACCACAATGTGAACGCTGGTCTGGAATAAAAATCGTAATCGCTGCATCGTTTGCCCCTATACATGAACAAAATAATATCAATCTCGGACAACTAATGGGCGACCATGCAATGCTCACACGTTTACAAAACGGCGAAAGTATTGCTCTCTCGGAGTTCACTGATAGATATGACCCTGTGACAAAAATTATTCTTGAAAAAGGTGGATTGTTTACTTTCGCTAAATCACTTAAGGCTGGAGAGTTTACTCTTCCTGCAATCAATACTCCTCCTCGACCTATGACTATGGCGGAGAAAATAATCGCTCGTAATTTAGTTGGGCAAGATGATGGTCAATGCGTCAAAGCACACGACCCTGTAATCGCTCAAGTGCAAGGTGGGTACTCTCACGAATTCACTACTGCACAAGTTCACAATTTCCTCATTGAGGAATATGGTGAAGATTATAGTTTACCAAATCCAAGCAAATTCGCTGTCTTTGAAGACCATTTGCTCTATGCTCACCACAACCCAAAATTCGTCCCACATATGGCAAAAGTCCAGACCCTAAGGGATTTGCAGGTTGCATTTCAACAGCATACTGGAGTTCGTGATTACTCTGCAAAGGATGGTGTTTCCCCTGGTATTTGCCATCAAGTCGCAAGAGAAGAATTCATAGAAATTGCCGATTTTATCCAAGCAACTGATTCACACACCTGCATGGGTGGAGCTTCAAATGCGCTTACTTGGGGTGTTGGTTCAACCGAATATGCTAACTTGGTTAGTGCAGGATTTACTTTCGTTAAAGTTCCTGAATCTATCCGCTTTGAATTGGTTGGCACCCTAAATGATGGATGTACTGCCAAGGATGTTATCCTCTATATTTTATCAGACCATGCCCGTAAAGAATTAACCCTAAATCGCAGCATGGAATTTGGTGGCTCTGGACTTGCATCAATATCGGCCGATGAAAGAGCGACCCTTTGTAATATGGCTACTGAATGTTCTGCAAGAACAGGAATATGTGAAGCGGATGATATACTGTTTGAGTGGATGTTAAAGTCCCAACCACATCTCGACATTGATGAAATGAAAAGTCGGGCAGTTTCACCCGATGAAGGTGCGGAGTATGTCGGCGGAACTCACATAATCAATCTCTGTGAAATCGTACCAATGGTCGCTCATCCGGGCAATCCTGACGAGGGAATCCCAAGCGATCCAACCAATGGCGCTAATATTACTGATATTGGACAAGTCGAAATTAACATCGCATATGGAGGCTCATGCACTGCTGGAAAAGAAGACGATATTGCATATTATGCCATGGTTTGTCAAGCGGCTGAAGATGCCGGATTAACCGTAAAAGATGGTGTTGAATTCTATATTCAATATGGTTCTGGAGTCGTAAAGGAAATGGCTGTACAAAAAGGATGGCATGACTTATTTGACCGGGTTGGAATCAATCTAATCGACCCTGGTTGTGGTGCTTGTATTGGCGCAGGACCGGGCGTTTCTATCAATTCAGAACAAGTAACTGTTTCAGCAATTAATCGTAATTTCCAAGGTCGCTCTGGGCCAGGGAAGTTATACTTGGCCAGTCCACTAACAGTAGCAGCATCAGCATTCACTGGCGTAATAACCGCTTGGAATGATCAATTATTCAACTGATTTACTGGTTCATTTGCTTTGAGGCGAAAAGTCTAGTAGCACCTTGCCGCGATTCTTACGGTCATGAATATATTGCTGGCCAGCAGCTACTTCCTCAAAGCGAAACACCTTGTCAACCACTGGGGATATGCGGCCATCTTCAAGCATCTCCACCAATGAGGATATCTGATTCTTCAGTACAGTCTCATCCTTCCAAGTACCCATGTGGACTCCAAATACTGCCTTGTTTGAAGTCATCATTTTGAATGGGTTGAATTTCGGAGTTGTCAAAACCATTCGTAGCGCTGTCACAATCGAACGTTTACTACCCTTTACTGCAGCGGAGCCACCGAATGCATACAAACGCCCACCTGAGCGCAGTGCCTTGTATGAGCGCATCATGTGTTTGCCTCCAACTGGGTCAAGTGCGTGATGGACTCCTTCTCCATCTGTCTCGCGCTTACAGACCTCAACGAAGTCTTCTGTTTCTCTGTCGATGAAGCGCATGCCGAGTGATTTGACAAATTCAGCCTTATTCGCTGAAGCAGTTCCAAACACTTTGGATGCTCCAAGCGCCTTTGCAAGTTGAGCGGTTGCAGTTCCAACCCCTCCAGCGGCATGATGGACAAGTATCGAGTCACCTTGTTGGAAATTACCGAGATAAGTCAGCATGTGATGTGCGGTCAAGTAGGTTACTGGAAGTGCCGCTGCTGCATCAAAAGATATGTTTTCTGGTAATTTGAAACAGCGCTCAGCGGGGCAAATAATTTGCTCAGAATAGCCCCCTAATCCACATAATGCTACTACGCGGTCATCAACAATCAATCCAGTTTCTTCAACTCCTTCTCCGAGTTCTTTCACCACTCCAGAGATTTCGTAGCCGGGGGTGAAGGGAAAGGGTGGAACCGGTGAATAAAGGCCTTGTCGCATCATCAAATCAGCGAAGTTGATTCCAGCCCGATGAACCTCGATTAGAACTTCTCCCTTTGCTGGATTTGGCGTAGGTGATTCTACGATATCAATCGCATTCATTCCACCACTTTTTGTGTATACTACCTGGCGCATTTTCGGCTCCCTATTTATTCGACGCGTGATTCCAATATAACTATTCAAGCAATCTCTGTTTATTGAATTAATTGAATAGTTAATCGGATGAACCCTTCTAACAGACGCCAGTCGTGTCGGTACCGTTCCAACCACAGGTGGTCGCAAGGGGGGCCCTCTGTATTTTCACGTTCATATGATTAGCGAAAATATAATCAGTGAACGAAATTAGTCAATGTCATGCGAGAACGTTATCTTGATGTTGCAATTAAAATGTCCGAATTGGGTGCACCCCATCTTCGTGCGACTCATAGGCATAGTCGACAATTTCTGCGTGGAGTCACAGATTTTGATAATGAAGGAAATTATGCGTGGAAGCGAGGGCATTATGCTAGTGAATCATATCAATTCAGTGAAAACGCTCATCCATCCCGAAATCTGAAAGATTATTCAGGCATCTTACATGGTGAACATGTAATTCCCCTCAAATTAGTTTTTGAAAGGTGGGTGGAAATGGTAGAAAACGGAGAAACACCTGCTAGTCAAAGAAATTTTTTGGATAGACACTTAATTGTGGTATGGATAACTATTGAAGAACAGCAAAGGGTAGATCGTGAATTAAAATTACGAACTAAAATGCCAAAAGGGTGGACTTGGAATGATGATAGATTTGCTCGTTTAACAGTTGCAAACATCAAAATTCAAGAATTATCAGAGCATTAATCCAACTTCACCATCACTGTAGACTTGTACTTCAGAGTCAAGGTGAGGGATGACGGCAAGCATCGCAGAACCTGGCCTATTCCAACTCGACATGCCAATTTCATCATGCCCTCCATTTTCCATATCTTTATTGAATAGCCGTCCATTTCCGCATAGCATGGAATACATTTTGTAGACTTTTGAAAAATCTGCATCGATGGATTTCCCGCTTGGACCATATGTGATTGTATATGATTTACTAGCAGAACTAAATGCTGTAATCTTATGATGAGATGAACCAGAAAGTGAGTTTATTACGACTTCTTCATTGCATAATCTTTCAATGCCTTTCCACATTTCTTCTTCACTTAGCATATACAATGGTGAGAGGATAAACTATCAATACTTGTTGGTTGTTGAAAATATAGTTTGAAGCATCAACTAATTGATTCGGATAAGTTGCAAGGGTTCATCCGAAAACCCTTCCAACCGAATATAGCAGTTTTATGGGCTTTCAGTGGGTGCTATTCGTCGCTACCCTCGGAGTCGTATACGGATACATGGGGTCCCCTTGCATATAGACAGATATTTCACTAAGCCTAATGTCCGGGTGATTGGCTAAATACTAGAAAAATGTGGATAAAATATGACCAAAGAAGTTGCCCCACATAGTCAGCCAATACCTCTATTTGCTGGAGGCTTTGCTACGGTTGGTTCTGAAATACAAAATGAGAGCCGAATAATTTCACAACAACAAATAGAACCTATTAATTTAAAATATAGTCCTGAAGTAAATCTACGAACTCGTTCATATTATGTATTTGCAATCGGACTTACATTTTTAATTGTATTTATGACTTCAGCGTGGACAGCAACGAATTTGATGGATTTGGTATATTATTTTCGATTGGGAAATACATTATGCTTTTTTTTCTTTGCTATAGCCTTCTTCATGAATGCTTCATACTCCAAAGGCAAATCTGATTGGAAATTGTCAATAGGTCAATCAAATTCGAAATCAACTAGTGGAATGATATTCTCTAAAATCCTTGGAATACTTTGTATTTTAATTATAGTATTTGTGTTTGTACCAATGCACTAACTGAAAAATTAAAGTGTTTAACATCTATTTACAAGGGTCTATGCTCAAACCCATGTGTTCAAAGTTGGTGTTCGCAAGGGTTAGCAGTGGGCTCTATTGAACGCTACTCTATGATTGCCCATCTAATCAGAGGGGGGCCCTTTGCTAATGTTAGATATTTGCAATTAAGGAAGGGGTGGACTCCAAGTTGTTTGTTTTCTTGAGTGATCTAATAAGTGCCAATATAGTGCAGTTATCTGTCCATCGATTTTCAAACTATTATCTAATGAATCAACCACTGGTGAAGATTTCCACGAACTATTGGCAATGGTTTTCAATATTGGAATATGTAGGGCAGGACCGTTGATTGGCAATGACCATTTTGTTTTCCAACTGATTTCAACAATTTTATTTTCCCTCATCGATTGTTCAACTTTTGACCAAGAGTTTGCTTTACCGGTCTTTCTTTTTACCAACCAACTGGGATTGACCGATGAATCAACTTCAAATCCATTTTTTGCTAATACCGGCGCCATCCAAGGCGCAATATATCCCGCAGGTGCGCGAAACCATGGCCGTAAATTGTCACCACAGTATTGTTGTAAAATTCTATTTGATTCAACCAATGCCTCATCAAACCCTTCAACATCTTCAGGCCATGCTGACCAACTACGGTGATTCAAACCATGATTTCCTATTGTGATTCGCTGGTCAAATTGTTTGATAATTCGCTGTAACCAATTTGTGAATTTGGTGTTTTCAAATAAATCTGCAATGATAAAAAAAGTCACTGGGTAATCATTTGAATTTAGCCAATTCTCAAGCCCTGTCATCCCGTTAAGAAAATCTTCTGATAACTCTTTATTGGCTGAAGTTATGTGTGAATTATTGGAACGGGTAGGGTGACCTGAATGCTTTGGCAAATGCCTGTGGTCATCAAAGTCAATGCTAATCCAGGTAGAACTTGACATCTTTATTCCCCATTTTGAGGTAAATCAATCAAATACACTTTGTGAGGAATAGTACGTCCAAATAATTCAACTCCAACAAACTCTTCAAGCGTTTGACCATTCCAATGAGAACATATTTTCTCAGCAGTTGCTAGACCTGCCTCATTGTGAGGATGGACTGCGACTTCAATTCTAAAGTGGCCACCTCTACTTTCCAGCCACGATAATATTGAATTTACACTCAGTACTGCAATTCCTTGAGATCTAAATGAAGGTTTTACCCAATATCCCAAATTATAGTGTGAATCGGAAAATTGTAATTCATCACCGACGCCGACCATTCCAGCGAAATTCCCCATCTTATCGTGAATCGACCAAAAATGTAATCGGTCTGCATCTGAGGCTGATTCAATATCGAATAGCATATCAGATAATTGACGATTGATATCCTTGCTCATATCTATCCAAGGCAAGGCAGCCATTGCTGAATCTCGGTCTTCATTAAACGCTTCAATCACACTCGAAAGGACCGCTTTATTGGCTGGACGCAACGTAAAATCATCGGCGATTGACAGATGTGGTGTCGTTGCCATAGCTCGCCCTCAACTTCACAGACGGGATAGGGCTGATGAAACATGCTCATTGTTTGGATAGGCTCTTTGAGCCATTGCGAGAGTCCATTGTAGGTGTTCTGTACGACCTAAATAGCGCATAACAATACCAATATGCAACAACATGTCAAGATTTTCGGATAGGTGAGGCCCTAAATTATCAAGGGTTTCAGCCGCATCTTTTAATTTTCCAGATTTAACCTGTTCAAGAGCCGACACAACTTCTCTGTATACTTGGGCTGCATTCCATTCATCCTTAGCAGGCCATGGCCAAATCCGCCCATTCATTTGAGGAATAGGCGCTGGTTTTTCAGTTACTTGTTCAACAACTTCTTCCTTCTTTTCTTCTTCATCGGTCATTTGAGGAGTTGCTGACTTCGGCTTTTCAGTTGGCTTAGTTGCACCGACTGGGAAAGGTAAATTTGGTGGAGATACTGGTTGTGGCTTAGGAGTAGGAGTTTGTGGAATTGGCGGTGCTAATTTTACAGCAGGGGCCAGAGATGGAGAAGGTGAAGGAGTAGGTGAAGGTGAAGGTGAAGGTGAAGGTGAAGGTGAAGGTGAAGGTGAAGGTGAAGGTGAAGGAGTAGGTGAAGGTGAAGGT
>DUCL01000001.1 GCA_012959845.1 Candidatus Poseidoniales archaeon | reverse complement strand
AATGATGTAGTCTACTTTGAGGGAACTAGAATCTTTGGTAAGTCACCAGATTGGACAGAAGGAGATGGAACACCAATATTGGATGACCCAAATGATGGTCATGGCTCAGCGGTTACCGGTGCGGTAGTAAATGCAAATCCAAACGCGATAATTTTCTTCGTGGAAGGGTTCAGTACACAAGCAGTTCTTACAGCGGCAAATCAACCACTTGTTGATGTTATTACGACTTCATTCGGAGCTCCGGGTTCACTACCAGTTCCTGGAATTGAATTGGCTACAAAGGAAGCGGTAGTCTCTCAAATGAAACTTCATGCAGGTGCAGCAGATAATTCACCATCGCCTGCAGTGCAGGATTCAACAGCAGGACCGCCATGGAGTATTGGTATTGCAGGTTATGCTGAAGAAGGAGATGACCAAAAGGAAATAATGTCTGGCTCCTACCCTGATATTTCTGCAGATTGGACACAAGTATTGCCAAATCACCAAGATGTTGATGGCTATCATGAAACTTCAGGGACTTCTTTTGCCACACCAAGAACAGCTGGAATTATTTCGTTTGTATTAGAAGAATTAAGAAACCAATATTCTGATAGTGGTAGCGGAGCCTCCCCTTCCAATCGTTCTGGTAATTTGGTTAATGGAACAGATGCTGAAGGAAATCCAATTCAGATAAAGAATTATGATGTGCGCGAAGCGATAAACTTGAGCGCTTGGTATCCTGATGTGGATTGGGATCCTACAAGCGGTACAATGCCTATTTCTCCAATAGCACCTTGCACACAAACAGGTTGGGGGTTGATGAATTTGAGTAACATTGAACCAATTATTAAGCATTTAAACGGAAGCGAGATAATGCCTGCAAGAGATTCAGATGTGGTCCTATGTATGCAAATCAATCAAGAAGCAAGAGAGGCATATTGGGGTGCATACCCAAGTCTTCAACAAAATGCAGTCGCTCCTAGAACAAGCGCTGGTGATGAAGGAGCAACAACTCGTGACTGAACCCAATCATTCAGTTTCAAAGTTTAGCATCACTTGTCCAGACGGTGAGAAACCTAATACCGGCTTGAATCCTTCATGCGGAGTATTGTTGATTGAATTCAAAATGTTTTGTACCACATCACCAGGTAGTCTAATTGCAAACCCATCAGCAGTTTCGATCAATCCATCATGAATCGCCGTAATTTCTGCTGGTGCAATTATTGGCACTGGTTGTTCAATTTCTATTACTTCATCATCTATTACTTCAACGATTTCTGGTGGCTCTTCTTCCTTTGCAGCTATCTTCTTAGTGGCTTGAAGTAGTCCGCCTTGAACTTGTGTTTCCATCACGGGATTCGCTATTGTGGCTTGTAATAGCCCGCTTTGACTTTGTTCGTCAGCGACATAAATTTCACCTTCTTCACCAATTCTTTGGCTGAACATTGCACCATATCCGAATCCAAGTATTCCTAGGAAGACATATCCAAGTGCTTGGAATATCTCAGAATCTAATGTATTGGCGAAAATGAATGCGGTAACCAATGAACCAAATCCTCCGAATCCTCTTCTCCATCGAGCATCGTTTTCCTTAGAAAATCCTTGAATAGCAACCATGGTAAAGAGTACGGTCATTATCAGCCAAGAAAATGAATCAATACTCGTTCCTTCAAATGCATACCATGTTCCAGAAATTGCTGATAGCAATCCACCCATTCCCAAGTAGTCCATGAAATCTAAGAAATCATTATCGCTCTCCCAATTGAAAGTCTGCCAATCGTATACCTTGTCATTTTGGGTAGAGAAGTAGATCAGAACTCCACCTTCTATCGCCATTAATACTCCAACGACGAGTTGTCTAATTTCTGCAGAGGCAATTTCGGCTTCACTCAAACAGTTGGCGATTGAAATACCATGCAATAATGGCATCAATAGTAGTCCATTTGTATTGCCTTTACGTATTGCAATATAAGTTACCCAAACAGCAGCAATAACAGGACCAATTCCTACCGCAATATCAAATGAAAACAAAAATGCTACAATACCAATCATTCTTAGCGCATCAGAAATTTGGTCTCTTCCCGCTTGAACAGACGGTGAAAACATTTCCCATTTTTCAATTTCATTATCAACTTCGTCACATTTTGAATATAACCAATCGGTCATCTCCATTGCCGAAAGTGATAGTGTGAAGAATGCAGTAGCAATAGCACTCCATCCAAATATTTCTCCAGAGTTCAAATCAACAAAATTAGCGTCATTACCCAGTCCTACAAGTAATGAGAAGAAGAAGGCAATAGGCATAGCAGGTATGAACGAAACCTTGCCCCTGTAGATAGCACTACCAGTCAACAAAATTGTGAAAACAGTTGGCAACCATGAGACTTCAGACATGGCGGCGATTAATCCTACACCAACCCAAGCCATTGAGCCCCACCATGGCAATTCAATTTTGTTATCATCGTCCATTGTTCTAGTTGCTATAATCCAAACGATTCCCATTTGGATTGCAATTATCCATCCACTAATATTTGCAATAGTAAGGAATCCATATTCGACATTAATTTCTATTGCATCTAGAATTGTTTTGGCCAATCCAAATTCTTCCAGCCAAGAGGTCCCAACGAATGCGAAAATGAGTGGAGATACCAACAACAGCATGTTATGTCTGTGTTTTATCGCTCTACTTGTTACCAAAACAAACATACTGAGAAGAAGTAATCCTCCGGAAGAATCCATCATTGCAAGTAAAAGAAGTCCAGCCAATGCTGAAACATCGGCATTCTTGGACAATACCCCATCATCTATTCCCCGCTTATTTATTTGAGAGTTTACAATGAATGGTGCTGCGATCAAAATCAAATCTAAAACAATAGCAGCAGGTATCAATCCACCTAGGTCCTCCAATTGTTTTTCAGTTGCTCCGAATCTTGCTATTTGCATCCGGAGTATCATTGGAAGGGCCATAATGACCAACATCCATACTCCAGTTGCTCTGGTAACGGAACTAATCTTGTCAAGTGCGAGAATTTCGTAAACCAATATTGCAACTGGAATTGCTAATAGCATTACCCAAATAGGGTTTTGAGCAAAAGGCTCAATTTCTACTGATGCTATAGCGATTGTCATGAAAACAAGTGGAACAATCATCCCCATTCTCGCAAGAGAGCCCCAAGATTTGTTCAACCAATTTTGTTCAAATTGTTTGATATAATCTTCACTTTTTGTATCGACTTCAACCCATGCATTTAGTTCAGAATTAAATGTAGTTGCATTCTTTTTTTGTGTTTTCCAATTCACCAACATCCCTATGTCGAATTCAACATTTCTGCCAATACGTAATAGGTAATATGATCCAATTCCTAATATCATTAATGAGAGATTAAATCCAGACAAATGCACATCAAGTGCTGTTTTAGGTAAGTTTAATTTTCCAAATATTGCCAATAGCAGAGTTGAACCAAGGGCGATAACAATTGTTAGAGAAGCTTCTTTTCTGTCGTTAAATATGTTCGATTCACTAGCAGACTTGAGGCTATAATTTGCAATATACAAGATATATGCCACGAATACCCAAGGCAAGAACCATTCTTCAGCGCCTAATATTGCTCGTGACAATACAACTCCACATACGATGGATAAGTGTGCCCAGGATGATATTTTCTCCTTTTTGAAACCGACTTCAGCAATAATTACTAATGCTATCGGAATTAGATAATGTGCATAAGGAATCGAAAATATGTCGGCGTAATTAATACTATCAGAGCGCGCCAATAAATCAGTCATAAAAAATGATACTGCAATCATCGCTACAGTGAAATCAGCAACCCATTTTCTGGTATTAGTATTGATAAATAGCATGTAAGGAATCATCACCAATGTAATAATCCAAGGAATCATATTGGACTCTGTAGGCAAAAAGAATAGAGAAAATGCCAAACCAATAGGCATCCATGGTACTCTGCGTTGCATAACTGCAGGGAAATATGCAATCAGTACAGTAACCCACAACATCACAGGCAAAGTTAGATGTTCTGCTAACATTCCTATGTTTTCTGCTCTCAATGGTCCAAGAATTAAATTTAAATCATTAATACGAGCGATAAATATTGCAATTAATACTTCACCAACCAATAGAACACTTGCTTTCTGCATTAAATCAGAGCGTAGTTCTTGCTTAGAGGCATAGTACCCTTGAATTGCAATAATGAAAATTAGTAAGGATAATGCGCCACCTTCGCCTCCAACGGGAGCATTTGTGTTGAACAATTCATACAATATCGGAATCAATCCCGAAACGATTGCGACAACGAAGAAGTGCATTGATTTATTTGAACGTAAGGCTGCTTCCATGCTGACGAAAGAGAGTACAATTATGGCGATTCCTAACTCGTAAGAAACGATATTATCAGACCACTCTATCCAAGTTCCTATGCCGGCAACCATCAATGCTAACGGACTATAAATAGCAACACCCCAGCCAAATGTTGTCGCACCTTTGTATCTTTTGAGTAGTTTGATTTCTGCTAATAAGAGGGCGATTATGGCAATTACTTGCATGTAGATTCCATTTGCATTTGGTTGCCATTTGTCTCCAACCGATTCATACGTGTCCGGATTTCCAAAGATTTCAAGGCCCAAATCTCCAGTAGCGAAGCCCATTAGATAACGAGCGCCCCATAATGTGCCAACAGTGGCAAAGAAGAAGCCGAGACCTAGCATGTAGTTTTGCACTTCCATCAATTGATGTGCATTTTTCTTCGATTGTAATTCAATCCAAGATATTGCCATCGCTGCAGATACCAATCCGCCGATAAATAGCATGAGGAAATTAGAATTTGTGGCATTTTCATCAAAAGCGATACTAAAAATCCCGCCCCAAATGGCAATTAGCGCAACAATATACATTGCCAATTGGGCGAATTTCTCCAGATTGATATCATCTTGCGTCCTAACTCTCCCTGGCTGGCTAATTACCATCGGTGGTTGATTGGCGTTATTTGGGGCTGCATAAATTGCACTAGAATCTGTAGTGCGCGATAATAATCCTTGGTTAGAAACTCTTTGCGGGGCAATTCTTGTTGGTGCAGCCATAATAATCATTTATTGATTACACCATCTTGCTATAAGGATTATTCCGGCAAGTAAAGAAAATCAGTAATATTGCTAATGAAAGATTTATTCCGAATGTAAAAACTACCAAGCACTATATTGAAAGGATAAACGCTTGTGGATGCATTGTAGGTGGTAGCAAGATGGCATTCCGGAACGCAATGGCAATATTCTGTCTAACTATTTTTTTGTTACCAACTTTGATGATGACAACACCAGTTAATGCAGAAATATCCGATGACAATTCTGAAGAAGGTTGGTGGGTTGAAACTACCGTTGACCGAAATCAAAACAAGATTGGAGATATGGTTGAGTTGCATAAGGACAACCCGATTTTCTTAGATGATGATGAAACATTACCTCTAATAATTGATTTTGACCACACTCCAAGCCAAGTAGAAATCGAACTATTAATACGTGAAGTGAATTATCAACATCAGTGGACATTGAAGCATATTGATGCATTGGCAGGAAGAATTCCAGCAGATTCAATATTGGACACAATTGCATTGCCGGGAGTGGTAATGGTTGAATTGGATAGTATTTTGACTATAATGAATGGTGATTCAGCAGTATTGCATGGTGTTGACCAAGTTTGGCAAAATACTGGCTATGATGGTGCCGGTTCTACTGTTGCTATCATTGACACAGGAATTGATGGAGCGCACGCAAGCATTGATGATTTAGATGATGACAATTCTACTTACGATCCGAAAGTGATTGGTTTTTATGACCCAGTGAATAATCCGACTTTAACTAATGGAACTGAAGTATTTCCATACGACGACCATGGACATGGTTCTCATTGTGCTGGAACAACCGCAGGTACAGGAGCGCCAAATTACGACCATATCGGAATGGCGCCACAGGCATTTTTAGTCGGTGTTAAGGTGCTTGATGGAGCCGGCTCAGGTTCATTTGCAACTGTAATGGCAGGAATGCAATGGGCAGTTGACCATCGTTTTGAATTCAATATCCGCGCCGCATCAATGAGTCTTGGAGGACCAGGTCCTATCGAATGGACATCATCCGAAGAAGATAGTGTCAATCGCTATGCGAACGAAATGGTACGCGCAGGAATCGCATTATTTATCGCAGCAGGAAACAGTGCTGTTTCAGGTTCAATCGGAACTCCAGGTTCCGCTGAAGATGTAATCACAGTTGGAGCATTGGACAAGGATTCAGGAATCGCAATATATTCTAGTCAAGGTCCCTCAGAAGAAGGGAGAATAAAGCCAAACATTGCTTATGTTGGCTCTAATGTAATGTCTGTTGAAGCAAATAGTGGTGACCAATATACTGACATGTCCGGAACTTCAATGGCAACACCCGGTGCTGCAGGAGTGGCAGCGCTAATGTATCAAGCAAATCCAGATTTATCTCCATTTGATATTAGAAATATTATGCAAGAAACAGCCACATACCGTCGCTGTGAATATATGTTAAAGAACGAGCCTTGTATTGAGGATTTAGCACCTAAAAACCGCCAAAACAATGTTTACGGTCATGGTGAAGTAAGGGCACTTGATTCGGTAATGGAGGCGGCGCAACGTGATTATACATTCAACAATAATATCACGATTAATCTCATAACAGAAATTGGCATGGATAATCGCATTCATTTAGAGAGTTCTGACAAGTTGCAATTCAATATTTCACAAACAGTAGATACAATTCAATGGAGAAGTAACCATTTGAGAGATGATTGGAGTAATCTACATTCCTTTGACCATGGGGATGATGAATTCACAATTTCAGCCATTGACATGATCCACAATCTTGAACACTTACCCGGTATTTCTTTGGAAGGAAATCACACTATTTCCATTCGTGGAATTGGCAATGAAGGTACAGATTCTTATTCCACTGCAATCATTACAGCAGATATAATGCTGATGAATCCTAGTAAAGATATTTCTTCCGCAGGTGGCTCTTCGGATGGCATTTCCAACATGGCTCTAGCAATAGGTGGTTTTGCAATAGTTTTCTTAGTTGTTCTACTATTGGCAGGATTAGTAACTGACAAAGAAGAAGGCAGTTTTGCAGCGTCAAATATTACAGCCAAAGAATATGTTGAATCAATTGATGCTGATATTGAATCAATCGTAGATGCAGAACTTGATGATTGAATTATTAATAGGACAATAAATCATCAAATTGTTATTTGTCCGGTGGTTATTTCAATTACTATTAGGTAATAGGCTTGGTTATGAAGTGGTTAAAGGACCCTGTTGGAGATAATCATCCAAAGGTTGGATTCATTTATCGTTTAACTCGCAGGTTCACCCGTGCTTTGGTCTCAGTTTGGTTTAGAGAGATCAATCTTGTTGATGAAGATAATTTACCAGATGAAGGTGGACTGCTATTCATTGCTTGGCATCCATCTGGCCTTATTGACCCGATGTTAATGCATGCAGCCTTACCGGGTAAGCAGTCGATGATTTCCAAACATACATTATTCAAAGTACCAATTTTGGGCACATTTATCAAAGCTGCGGGAGCCTTGCCCATCGAACGTTCACAAGATAGTAAAAACAAAGCGGCTGCAAGTGATAGAAATGTAAATCAATTAGCGACAGTATCAAGCGCTGTTGCAAATGGTGGAAGGTTGATTATTTTCCCCGAAGGAACGACCCATTCAGAGGCGAGTTCCAAACAGGCTCGCTCGGGTGCTGCAAGGATAATTCAAGCAGCGATTAGAGAAGCGGAAGAATTGGGCAAACCAAGACCCCAATTGGTGCCAATCGGGTTGCATTATTCTGATTCAACTACTTTCAGAGAACGCTGTGCAGTAGTTATTGAAAGGCCGATGACTTTGCCGCAATTGCCTGAGATAATCGAGGATTTTGAAGTGCAAGATAAACTTGATAGAGAATGGGTTACTTCGGTGACAAAATCTATTGATGCTGAACTAAAACGCGCATCATTATCCAAAACCTCTTGGGAGGAAAGGGAATTCATTTGGAGAGGAAAAGGAGTAGTACATGCTGAGAGGGCTCGCCAAATGGGAGAGGCTTTCAAAAAACCCACTTATTATCAATCGGTATTAGGTGCTAGAAGGATTCGTGCTGGATGGGAGTTCATGGCTCAAAATGAACCAGACAAAACTGCAAAAATTGTTGAAGATTGCACCGTACATTTTGCAAATTTAGATGATAGAGGAATCACTCCGTTAGATGTTGACAGTAAGCCCGAACGAATGAGCACATTTGACAGCTTCATCCTAATAGTAAAATGGTCATGGGCTGCCGTTTGGATGCTTGGATTAATCACTTGGAGTGCAGTAATTGGCAATTTCCCTGCCTATCAAACCAATTACTTAGTGATGCATTTTTTGAAGAAGTCAGATGCAGTAGATAAGTCTGCATTGGCAACATACAAAGTTCTTGCAGCCGTAATAACATTCCCAATTTGGTGGGTTATTGCATCTTTGATGGTGACTTGGGCGCTATTGGCTGAGGCTAGTCCAGTCAATGAATTGTTGTCTATGCATTGGCTATTAGAATATTTAACACATTTGCCATTCTTCTTCGTTTTCTTAATTTTCATGTATTGGTGGCCAAACTCAGCCAAATTACATTTGAAACTATATGCACATTTAGTTCGTAGTCATCGTAGTTTGAAAAGATGGTCTCGCTGGTCTGATGATGAAATCGAGTGGGACTTATTACAACAAAATCAGCGCTCTATTGCACAACAATTGATCCAGTTAGGTGATGGATTAGTGCTGCCCGGAGACCCTGATTGGGTTGAACCTTTGACTGGAATGGATGACTTTACTTCAGTAAGTTATCGCAGTAATAATTGAGACTATTTTTCCCATAGCATCATTAGTGACCGACCATACCTCGCCGTAGGCGACTATCATGGTAGGGACAGAACATGTGGATATGCTGC